>PAWH01000011.1 GCA_002714055.1 Candidatus Pelagibacterales bacterium
AATATATATTTTTTTTTACTATTATTCATATTTGAATACCAAAAACGTTTAGGTTTTTCTTGTTAAGGCAAGCATGATACCCATACAGATAGAAGATGATATAAGCGATGAACCTCCATAACTAATAAAAGGCAATGTCATACCTGTAGTAGGAATAATACTTAAAGTCACAGAAATATTGATTAAAACTTGCATACCAAATAACATTAACAACCCCCCGGCAGCTAACAATTGATAAAGATTGGTAGAATTTATTACTCTCCATAATCCTCTCAAGACTATGGATCCAAATAAAAGTATAATGAAGAAACAAATAATTGCTCCAAACTCCTCTGCTATGACAGGGAATATAAAATCTGTATGCGCATCCGGTATATATTTTTTTATTGTACCTTTGCCAGCTCCTTTGCCAATTAGATTTTCTAAAATACTTCCATTTTCATAAGCTTTAAGAGCAAAACTTAATTGATCTTTTCCGCCAGCACTTGAATATAAAAAAGAATCTATTCTAATTTTTACGTGTTCAAAAAAATGATAACCTACTAGCATAACACTAGTAAGTGCTGAAATTAATACCAAAACCCAACGAAATGATAATCCTACAAGGAATTGTTGTCCAAACCACATTAAAACTATAAGTATCGCCATACCAAAATCAGGTTGTTTGAAAAGAAAGAACAGCACTATTATCAAAAACAACAAAGAAATGTGTCCATAGTTAATCCACTTTGGAAATCCTTCAATATTTTTTGATTTTTGTGATAATAGTGAAGCTGTAATAAGAACAAAAAATGGTTTTATAAATTCAGATGGTTGTATAGTCACAATACCTATGTCTAACCATCTTGTGGCACCCTTAAAATTTTCTCCAAATAACATAACACAAATGAGTAAAACAAGAGAAATTGAGAACCCTAAAACACCTATTCTATAAATGCCTTTAATTGACATAAAGGATAAAAATAGCATTACCAAAGTGCCAATAAACAGAAAAAATATATGACGCTTTAAAAAATGATATATATCCGTAATGTCATTATATCTCTCTACTATAGAAGGGGTTGAAGCCCATACCATAATTATTCCAATTGCTGCTAAAATTAAAATTTGCATTAGATTCCAGCGATCTACAGTCCACCACCAACGAGCCAAAATACTGTTGTCACTTCGCGAGAGAAAAATCATTTAGTTTTTTCCTAAAAATTTTTGTTTAATTGCATTGACTTCTGACTTAAAAGCTTCTCCCCTTATTTGAAAATTTTTAAACTGATCAAATGATGCGCAACCTGGTGAGAACAGTATTACTACAGGATATTTTAGTTTTAAAGCATAACTCATTGAATCCTTTACCGCGTTCTTTAACAATAAACTATTATTTACATAAAAATATTTTTTAAAAAAATCACAAAACTTCGCTCCAGAAGTACCAATAAAAAAACCCGCCAAAATATTCTCTTGAACAGATATTAATTGTCNNAAATCTTCATTTTTATCTTGTCCTCCAGCTATCCAGATAATTTTCTCAAAACATTTGAGAGCAGCTATAGTAGAAACTAANTTAGTAGCTTTAGAATCATTTACAAAACTAATGTTTTTAATAGCGTCAATTTCTTCAATTCTGTTTGATAAGTTTTTAAAAGAAGGCAAATTCCTTTTGATCTCTCTATGGGATATTCCATTGCATAAACAAACAGCCACAGCACATGCAATATTTTCCTTATTNTGCTCACCTTTTAAAGTTGTTAATTTTTNAATATTTCCAATTTCAACTTTCTTCTCCCCTATATAATCAATTAAAATATCTTTATAAAAATAAACACTATTTTTCTTTTTATGCGATAAAGAAATAGTAACAATTTTTGGAGAATTTTTTTTCTTTCTTAATTTTTTATATAAGAAATTACAATGATCATTATCTATGTTGATAATGGCAGTATCCTCTTTACANTGATTATAGAAAANCTTTTCTTTGGCTAAAATATAGTNTTTTAGAGAGCCATGCCTTTCTAAATGGTCAGGAGATATATTAATTAGAACAGAAGTATTCGGCCTAAATTGCTTTATTAAATCTAATTGATAAGAGGAAAGCTCTAAAACATAGGTNCCCTTTTGTTNAAACGGNGTTAGNTCAAGTACAGGAATTCCTATATTTCCTGCTATTTTTGTTGGGATCTTCGACAAAATCATTATATGGTGGACTATTGAGGAAACTGTTGATTTACCATTAGAACCACTGACTCCAATAAAATTATTTTTATTAAATGATTCATCATTCCAGAAAACATCTATATCATTAGTTATAATTTTACCAAACTTATTAGCCATTTTAATGATANTATGATTTTTAGGAATTCCTGGACTAACTAATAAAACATCAATATTTTGCAAATTATGTTTTTTTTTCAGGTCTACAATTTGTATTTCTAATTGTTTATTATTTTTTCTTACTTCAGNAGAATCATCCCAACCTACAATTTCTAGTCCAATTCGTTTAAAATATNTAAAAGCAGAAACTCCAGATAATCCAAGACCTAAAATACCCACTTTTTTATTAAGATTTTTTTTTTCAAATACATACATATTATCTCAATTTTAGCGTCGCTAGCCCTATTAGGGCCAATATACAAGCTATTATCCAAAATCTTATTACGATAGTAGGTTCTGACCAGCCNTTTTTTTCAAAATGGTGATGAAGAGGAGCCATTTGNAATATACGTTTACCAGTTAATTTATATGAAATNACTTGAACGATAACTGATACCGCTTCTAAAACAAATAAACCACCTACTATTGCCAATACTATTTCATGCCTGGTTATTACACTTATTATTCCTATAGATGCTCCTGCAGAAAGAGAACCAGTATCACCCATAAACACACTTGCGGGAGGCGCGTTAAACCATAGAAAACCTAATCCAGCTCCTACTAAAGCGGTACAAAAAATTAATAATTCACCTGATCCTGAAATATAAAATAAATTCAAATAATCAGAAAAAATTGTGTTTCCAACAAGATAAGAAATTAGACCAAATACACTAGAAGCAATAATTATTGGTACAATTGCTAGTCCATCTAGACCATCAGTTAAATTTACAGCATTCGATGAACCGACGACTATTAATCCTGAAACAAGACACCAGCTAACTATGCCAAGATATAACGTGGCATCCTTTAGAAAAGGAAAAGCTATCAATCCAGCTAATTGGTCTGACGAAATATCATAAATCCATATTAAGGCTATACTAGAGATTATAAACTGAAGTATAAGTTTTAATTTTGCAGACAATCCTCTGTGATTATTACGAGTAATTTTAAGATAATCATCTGCAAAACCTATAACTCCGAACCCACAAGTGATATACAAAACTATCCATATGTATATATTTTTTAAATCTGCCCAAAGCAAACTAGAGATTACTAGAGATCCTAAAATGATTAGCCCTCCCATGGTTGGAGTACCTCTTTTTATATCTATGTGCCATTCTGGACCATCATCTCTGATAGGTTGTCCTTCTAATTGTTTAGACTTAAGCCACCTAATAATCAGAGGAGAAAAAATAAAACATAAAAATAAGGCCGTAATCAGAGATGCTCCACCTCTAAAAGTCAAATATCTAACTATATTAAAAAAGCTATGTTCTTCTATTAAAGTTGTAAGGTAATAATATAACAATTTTTAATTTACCTTTTCACACAATTTTTTATAAGATATTTTACTAATTTTTCCATCTCCATTATCCTTGATCCTTTAATTAGTATATAATCTCCTGGTAATAAAATATTAATAAAATCAATTGTTTGTAAATCGCTAACATTTTTAAACCAATATGATTTAGTTTTATAGTTTAACTTTTTATGTACTGCTCTTGATTCTGCCCCTACACAAAAAACTAAATCAATTTTAAATCTAATAATAAAATCGGCTATACGTTCATGTAATGGTTTTGAAAACTTCCCTAATTCTTTCATATCACCAATTATAATAATACTTCTATTTTTGCCGGACATTTCCTTCAATGCTTTTATAGATGCTTCCATAGAACTAGGATTAGCGTTATAACTATCATCTATAACTACTGATTCTTGATTTTTAATGTAAATATAATGTTTTATTCCCCTTCCAGAAGGAACTGGAACAGAATATAATGCCTTTAAACCTTTATCAGGATCACATTCAAAAGCTATTAGGGCAGCTAAAACTGAGAGAGAGTTTAAGACTTGGTGCAAACCATTAAAACGTATTTTATATTCGTAATCTTTGCCAAAAGCATTAACTACTAGTATTTGTCCTTCCTTAATCAACCTCCTAGATTTTAAATAGACATCAGATTTTTTATTTGTACCGAATGTTACAAGATTTCTTATTCCAACTTTACTGGCAATAGATTTAATTTTTTCGTAGAAGGTTAAATCACGATTAATTATAGCATAACCATCTGCTCTTAAACCTTGAAAGATTTCAGTCTTCGCAATCATTATGTCTTCTAGAGAATGAAAATTACCAATATGTGCTTCAGCAATATTAGTAATAAGTGCCAGATGAGGATTAACTAACAATGACAAGTTCTTAACTTCATTCAACTTATTCATTCCAATTTCAAATACTCCAAAGTCACTGTTTTTATATATATTTGCTAAAGAATAAGGGACTCCAATGTGATTATTATAACTACCAGGGCTAGCATAAGTTTTTCCAATCGCACTAAATGCTGCTTTCATCATTTCTTTAGTCGAAGTTTTTCCACTACTACCTGTTATTGCTATAAATCTTGTATTATATAATTTCTCTGCTCGTTTTCTAGACTCCTTAGCTATTAAAAAAAGACTTTTAAGTACATCTTTTACAACTATGTTATAGAACTTTTTGTTTTTTACCTTAAAGTCCGTTTTAACCATTGCAGCAGAGGCCCCAGATCTTATGGAATCAAGAATAAAATCGTGCCCGTCAAAGTTTTTTCCTTTTAAAGCCAAAAATAAATCGCCTTTTTTAACTTTTCGACTATCTATTTCTATTCTTTTACACTCCCAATATCTCGAGCTGGTTCCTTCTGTAATTGTTTCTAAAAGATCAGAGTTCCATAAATATTTATCATTTAAAGTTTCCATATTATATGCTCATTTTAATAATTTTTTGCACTACTTCTTTATCATTAAAATATANAGAATTTTCTTTAATTACTTGAGTAGTCTCNTGACCTTTNCCTGCAATCAGNAAAACATCTCCTCTTTTAAGTTCTTTAATTGCTTTATATATGGCCTCTTTCCTATCAGGAATCTCTACACATCCAGGACATTTGAAAATTATTTCAGAACGAATATGAGAAGGGTTTTCATTCCTGGGATTATCATCAGTTACAAAAACTTTATCCGCATTTATATGTGCTATTTTACCCATTAATGATCGTTTCCCTTTATCTCTATCTCCACCGCAACCAAAAACTAGTATAAGTCTATTCCTGACATAGGGTCTAAGGGCAATTAAAGCGCTCTCCAGAGCATCAGGAGTATGAGCATAATCAACAAATATTGTATTACTTTTATTAATTGCTCCAACTCTTTCTAACCTGCCTGGGGGTGCCTTCAAACTACAACATATCTTCTCTACTTTATTTCTCTCTAATCCTGACTCTACTGCTATAGCAATAGACATAACAAGATTACTAATTTGAAAATCTCCAACTATATCAGTCTTTAATAGACTCTTTTTATCTTTGTATAATAATTCAATATTTTTAATATTATTATCTGAATTATTTATTTTAAAATTCCAATCTGAATTATTCTTGGAACCTACAGTTATAACTTTTAAATTTTTTGAATTTGCTGCACCTTTAAATAAACTAAATTCTTTAATGCCAGAATTAATGATAGCTATACCCCCTTCCATAGTAAGTTCAGAAAATAACTTTAATTTAGCGTTAACATATTGAGAATATGATACGTGATAATCTAAATGATCTCTCCCCAGGGATGTTATTGCTGAAATAGAAAATTTGATACCATCCAACCTATGTTGTGATAATCCGTGGCTAGAAACCTCTATAATAGTATTTTTTACACTATCATTTTCTAAATTTCTTAAAGTTTTAGATAAAACAACAGGATCAGGAGTTGTTAAATTNGTTTTTATTATATNTGATCCAATATCTACTCCTAGAGTCCCTATAGATGCTGATTTTTCCCCTAATAATGTCCAAATTCTATTTGTAAACCAAGCTGTGGANGTTTTACCATTAGTTCCAGTAACTCCAACCATTAATGCAGGTTTTTTTTTATAATAATTATCTGCCATGATTGCATATGTCTTTCGTACATTTTTGGATTGAAAAAATATACAATCTGATACTTTAAAAGGATTTTTATATCCTTTTTCAACTAGAACAACTTTAGCCCCTCTCTTCACAGCATCTACGATAAAATCAGTTCCATTCTGATTACTGCCTTTGATTGCTGCAAATATATAATTTTTTTTAACTTTACGAGAATCAGAAGTGATCCCATTTATGAATGGATCAAAGGAATTATGTTTATTTAATACCAGAATACTTTGACATAACTCAGAAAATTTGGCCATTTTAGATCATTTTCTCTTATTGTAATACAATTNCTTGAATTAAATTATTATTCAAATTTACATGTTTACTTGGTTCCCCGATAACAGGAGCCATTTCTTNTACAATCTCTTTAGCGATNGGCACAGCTGTCCAACCTGCTGTAGATTCTTTATTTTTATGGAGGTTTGGTTCATCTAGTAAAATAAAAATTCCATATTTAGGTTGATTAATAGGTAAAAAAGCAACAAAAGAAGAAATATTCTTTTTTGAATTATATTTTCCGTTCTCATATTTATCTGCTGTTCCTGTCTTACCCCCGATATCATATTCTTTTATATTAATCAAATTAGCTGTTCCTCTTTCATCCTCAACAACTATTCTATACAAATGCTTCATTATTGATGACACCTCGGGTTTAAAAACTTTTATAATTGGTCTTTCTTCATAAAGTGGATCTTTCACAACCATTGGCTCTATATACATACCACCATTAACTGTAGCAGCTAACGCTGCAAGAGCTTGCAACGGGTTAATTGAGATTCCGTAGCCATATGATCTAACTGCTATATCAGATTCTGCACTGTTAGCTGGAAATATAGGAGAGCTAGTTTCAAAAATTCCAATTTTGATATCTTTTTTAAAACCTAATGCCGAAAAATAATAGTTTTGTTTATCTTTTCCTAACTCCATGGCAATTTTAGAACTACCAATGTTTGAAGAATATAAAAACACCTCCTCTAAATCTAATATCCTATTTTGAGCATGAAAATCCTCAACTAACAATCCTTTTACTTTGAATGGTTTAGAAGCATCAAATTTGCTATTAAGATTTACTATATCTTCATTGAGAGCAGAAGCAATAGTGAATGACTTGAAGATTGAACCTATTTCATAATTAGACATAGTTACCCTATTAATTCTACTATGATCACTATGATGGCTTCTTATATTAGGATTAAGATTAGGAAAACTAGTTGCAGCTAACACTTCTCCATTGGTAACATCAATAATAATACCCACTGCGGCCTTNGCTTTAAAAGAGTTTAGTCCCTCCTTTAATTTATTGTAGACTATAGATTGGAGTCTGCTATCTATAGTAAGAACAACATCTTTGCCTTTTTTTAATTTATTATTATAACTCCTTTCTACTCCAGCATGCGCGTTATCATCCAAACCCACATGACCTACTAAAACACTTGTCTCTTCTTCTAGTGGATATATCCTTAAAGGTTCAATTATAAAATCTAAAGATGGTTCTCCAAGATAAAGAATTTTTTTTGCATTTTCTGGAGACAATTGCCTGGCTACATATATAAATTTTTCTTTATTATTAATTTTTTCTAAAATTCTTTTTTTATTATTTATGGGAATTATATTCAATAATTTATCTAAAAGAATTAAAGGATGTTTTACCTTAGTAGCGTCTAAGTATAATGAGTAGGAGGGTAATGAAGTTGCAATAATTTTTCCATTTCTGTCTAAAATTCTACCCCTTACGACCAAGTCNGGTTTATGGGTTTTATTTGAGTAAACTATTGAGTTATTAACAGATATATAAAACAGCTTAATAGTAATTAGTAAGGTGGTTACAAAAAATATTACTGAAACTGCGATTACTCTTTGTTTACATACTTCAATTGCTAATTTATTTGCCCCATCAATTTTTATACTCTTAGAATTGGATGATGCTGTTTCTAGCAAAGTAGCTTTCCTTAATCATTTTGTCGTCTCAAAAAAGCTGGAATATCTGTCAAGTTATCTTCCATATTTTCATCTTCTTGTATTTTTTCCTCAGTAAGAATCTTTTTAGATGGCTGTTCAGACTTATTTCCTTCAATACCTTTTTGTTCCTCAGTTTTGAGTCCTGAGAAAAAAGGTTTACTTTCTGCTCTAAGCATAGTTTTTTCTGATTTTATCTTATCTCTTGCTTGGCTACTAAATACTGAGCCTGAAGCTATTCTTTTTATGAGTCCAGGTTTTTCCTCTTTTTTCACTTTTTCTATTTCTTCAATCTTTTCTTCTATTACTTCTTTATTATTTTCCTCTTCCGATTCATTTGTGCTTTTTGAGGCGTTAAGAAGCTCTGCCTCAGTAAAAGGATCAACTTCTTCAGACATTTGTTCCTCAGAAATGACAGATTTTGTTTCTATTGTTTCAGCTTCTGGGGGAATAAAGTCATTTTCCNTTCTGTCCTCAGTTAGCTTTATTTCTTCAATATGTTCTTTCTCCAAATGGGCAACNTCACTATCAGTTTCTGCTAATTCTATATTTGGTTGAATATTTTCTGAAACAAGTTCTTCTCTTTCATCTTCAATGGGACCCTCATCAATTCTACTCATATTTTCCGTTATATTTCCTATAGGAGTGGTTCCTAAAGGATTCAAAGGGCGCACTAAAGACTCTACTGGATCCCTTTCTTCTTTACTAACTCCTATCCCTGTAGCAACAATAGAAACTCTAATATTATTTGTCATTTCTTCATCAGTAGTAGCACCAAATATGAGATTTACTTCATCATCCGATTGCTGCCTTATATGATCTACAATTTCATCTACTTCAAATAAAGTTAAATCAGGCCCTCCAGTTATATTAACCAATACTCCTCTAGCTCCGGTCAAAGATACATCATCTAAAAGAGGATTTGATATAGCTGCAGCAGCTGCATCAAGGGCTCTATTATCCCCTTCAGCCTCTCCAGTTCCCATCATCGCTTTTCCCATCTCCATCATAACAGACCTTACATCCGCAAAATCCAAGTTAATTAATCCTGGCATAACCATTAGGTCTGTAACACCTCTAACTCCTGAATACAAAACTTTATCTGCCATTTTAAATGCATCAGCAAAAGTAGTTTGAGCATTTGCAACTTTAAATAAGTTTTGATTAGGAATCACAATAAGGGTATCTACTACGCTTTCTAATTCAACAATTCCTTTCTCCGCTACTCTCATCCTATGCTTGCCTTCAAAATGAAAAGGTTTAGTTACTACACCAACAGTCAAAATACCTTTATCTTTTGCAGCTTGAGCAATGACTGGAGCCGCTCCTGTGCCTGTACCTCCACCCATACCAGCTGTTACAAACAACATATGTGTTCCCTCAATATGCTCTAAAACCTGATCTATAGACTCATCTGCAGCTGCTTTGCCTATTTCTGGTTTTGCTCCTGATCCCAAACCCTGCGTAACATTCGCACCCAATTGAACCCTTACTTCAGTCATAGAATTTGCAATAGATTGAGCATCAGTATTTGAGACTATAAACTCTACCCCCTCTAAGTGTGAGGCAATCATGTTATTTACTGCGTTACAACCGGCACCACCTACTCCTATGACTGTTATACGTGGTTTAAGCTCGTGTGTGGGAGGGACACTTACATTAATAGACATAATTTTTCTCCATTTTATTGTTGATTATGATGTATCGAAATTTATTATTATTTTTAAAAAAAATACTTATAACCATTAGTTAATCTCCTTATTTAAAAAAACTTTTGCATTGGTTAGTTTAATTGTATTATTAAAGTTACTAATTAAATTTTCGATATTAGATATAGGACGTGAAATTAAATTGAGGTAACTCGCATTTAAACTCTTAAGATTCTTGGGATTAATTATGAATGCCAGTTCAGCTTCTTTAAGTCTAATTTGTAAATCTATATTTTTTTGTTCTTTTCTGACTTGATCTAATTCTTTTTTTATTTCATTTATATTATTGTTATTAATCATTGACCAACCAATAGCAAATANTGAAATGATAGCAATTGTGTATATGGCAGGCTTCTTCATGCAGCGTACTCCATTCTATTGTCCAATCTCTCAGCTGCTCTTAATCTTGCCGATCTTGAACGAGGATTTTGGCTAATTTCATTTNTACTAGCTTTAATAACTTTCTTATTTATGACTCTAAAGGAGGCCTTATCATTTTTTGTATCTTCCAATCTAAGGCCATTTAAAGGATTTAGAGGAGCTGCTACAGGGAGGGGGTAATGCAGCTCCTCGTGGGGTAAAACCGTGTNCCTCGAAGGATTTGAATATTTTCCAGATTTTTCTTTAAAGAAAGATTTGACTATTTTATCTTCTAACGAATGAAAGCTAATTATTACCAATCTAGCTCCGGGTGTTAATAATTTTTCTGCAGCTATAAGAGCCTTATAAATTTCATCCAATTCATTATTAACCTTGATTCTCAGTGCTTGAAAAGTCCGAGTAGCAGGGTCAATTTTTTTATTTTTGGAATACCCTACTGCAGATCTTACTATTTCCGCTAATTGTAGTGTGGAACTTATATTTTTTATTTCCCTATTTTTAATAATAGCCCTTGCTATACGTCTAGCTTTTCTTTCTTCTCCAAACATATATATTATATTTGCTAAGGTGGATTCATCACAATGTTTAATAATGTCAGCAGCTGTTTCTCCTTTATCCTCCATACGCATATCTAAAGGTCCATCAATTTGAAATGAAAAACCCCTATCACAACCATTTAGTTGCATTGATGACACTCCTAAATCAAATAATATACCACCGTTAACACTCCTAATTCCTTTACTTTTTAACAAAGAATATAAGTTACTAATTCTTCCTAAAATTAAATCAAAATTTTTGGGGTACCTTTTCTTACTCAACTCAGCATATTTTTTTACATGCGGATCCCTATCTATGGAAATTACCCTACAATCAGCTGACGAAAGTATCATTTCTGTATGGCCACCAGAACCGTAAGTTCCATCAATATAAGTATGACCTTTTTTAATATTTAATTTTGATTTAACCTCATTTAATAATACGGGAATATGACCCTTATTTTTGTGATAACTATTCAGTTCTTTCTCTCTCTTTAAATTTTTATTTAACATTTTCTTCTGCCTTTTTCCTGCGACTATCCATATAAGATCTTGCTCTTTCTAAATATTTTTCAAAACTCTTCGGATCCCAAATTCTAAATCTCCTGCCCATACCTACAAATAGCGCTTCTGTTTCAATTCCCGAATCATGTTTAAAATTTTCAGGTAAGTTAATTCTACCCTCTTTATCAAAAGGCAGCATAGAACCACCAAAAAGAATGGTTGATTCGAATTCTGTTTCTTCTAGCAATGGATCATTCTGATCTAATTTTGTTTGAATAATTTCTAGATAGTCTCTTGGATAAGCGTCTATAGCCTTTTCTGGAATTCCTGTTTGAGCAATAATACCAGAGAAATCTTCTCTGGTTAATCTAGGACGCCACGCAGCGGGAACACTCACTCTACCCTTACTGTCAACCTTATTTAGATACCTTCCTATAAAATCAGCCAATATAGTCCCCCAATGCACTACTCCCACCATTATTTGGAATAATATGGGAGTATATAGTAATATCATGGGAATTTATGGGCGTCAAATACAGTTTTATAATTTAACCATTAATTCTGCTATTAAATTTACAAATTTATTTAACTAATTAAAATCAGGCAGCCTATAAGCCGGGTTCTGTCTAGAGTGATTATCCATCTAGGATGTCTGTTACCAAACATCTCTTGCAACCTACCCGGACAACACGTTGGAAATAACGCTGCTTTACAGCATGTTGTCTCTACTTGGTTTTGCTCCCAGCGGGGTTTGCCCTGCCATCTTTGTTACCAAAGAAGCGGTGCGCTCTTACCACACCATTTCACCCTTACTTTTTCAAGCGGTATCTTTTCTGTGGCACTTTCCCTAGAGTCACCTCTGCCGGGTGTTACCCGGCGCTGTATTTCCAAGGAGCCCGGACTTTCCTCTTCCATAATAATACAGAAGCAATCACTCAGCTGCCTGATAATCTAAACTAAAAAGATTTTTAAGAAATTTCAAGAAATTCTACGAATATCCATAAAATACTTTGATACAGTTATCAACATCCTCATTTCTTCTTCATCCATTAAATGATCTAGTTTACGAGAAATAAAATGCCTTTTAAAAGCAATTATAGACGCATCCAAATTGTCTTTAACATTATATCCAATAATCTCTAGAGATTTATAAATAAGTGTCTTTTTGTCATAGATTTTTGGTAATTTAACATTAGATTTNGGCCAAGCAGCAAGTCCTTTTGTAGCAAGATTTTTCCATTTAAATTTTTCTCCTGGATCTTTTTTTCTTGCTGGAGCTACATCGCTATGTCCTAGGATAAATTCTGGTCGGATATTGTATTTTAATATTACTTTTTTTAAAAGGAATTCTAGAGAATACATTTGTTTTTTGGGAAAATTTTTATAGCCAAATTCATGTCCAGGATTACATAACTCTATCCCAATAGAACTATGATTCAAATTTTTCTCACCCAACCAATCAGACACACCTGCATGCCAAGAAGTCATTTTTTCATCTACGAGCTGCCAAATTTTTCCATCTCTATTAATTAAATAATGACTACTTACTTTTGACTGGCTTGAGCATAATTTATTTAAAGCACTATTAGTATCTTTCATTCCTGTATAATGCAGAATTACCTTATTAGGAGACTCATTGTTTTTTCTTATTTCAAAATTAGGAGAACTATAATCTCTAGATATTTGCATGAGAACATCAATATTTAGTTAGATTGTTTTTTTCTATGTTCAGTAATTCTATCATATGAATCATTTATTTCAGATAATCTTTCATTTGCAAGACGGATAAATTCCTCTGGGAGACCCTTAGAAACTAGTTGATCCGGATGATATTTTCTTACCAAATCATGGTAGTTTTTCTTTAGAATTTGATTGTTAACATTTTCTGCAACTCCTAGTAANTTATAATCTCTGTCCAAGTTTTTATTGTCTTTGCTTAAATACTGAGCTCTAATTCCCTGTACTANATTTTCTGGCATGCCAAAAATTGAAGAAATATTATATATCATCTTTTCTTCATTTGGATGCAAGAAACCATCAGCAAAAGCTATTTTATATANAGAGTTTATTAGTTCTACATACAACTCTTTCTGCCTCCCAAAAACTTTTACAAGTTGTTCAGCATATACCTCANATCCTTCTGCACTTTCCTTAGCTTTATTATATATTTTGCCTATAGCTATTTGATCTTCATCATNAAAATCAAATACTGACCTAAAAGTATCTATTTCCTCCTCTGTAACTTTTCCATCTGCTTTTGATAATTTTGCCGCTAAAACAATAACTCCTACAGCAAAAGCAGTTTGTTTATCATTATCCCCATATTGTAAATTGTTTTTTAAGGTGTCTTTATTTAATAAAAAATTATCAGNTTTACGTATTTTATCAATCCCATGACCTACTGCAAACCCCAATACTGCACCTAAGGGTCCTCCTAAAAGNAGACCTGNNCCTCCANNTNTTATTTTACCCCATATACTCAATTCAAAATCATCAACTTTCTATAAAATATAAGTTTTATATTTAATATTTTTATACATACTATATTAGTTTAAATAAAAATCATTTAATATTTTTGAGGTTTAGTTGAATAAAAGNANAGAAAAATGGAATTTTTGGATAGACAGAGGNGGTACTTTTACAGATGTTTTAGCACGTGATCCTAACGGAAACATTCACGCAAAAAAAATTTTATCAGATAATCCAAAAATTTATGACGATCCCATTTTAGAGGGAATTAGACAAATTTTAAATCTAAAAAGTTCTACCCAAATTCCAAACTATTTAATTGAGGAATTAAGGATAGGCACAACTGTTGCTACAAATGCCTTACTAACTAGAACAGGATCTAAAACTGCATTATTCATAACAAAAGGATTTAAAGATGCATTAAAAATAGGAAATCAAGCAAGACCAAATATTTTTGCTAGAAATATAATACTCCCCAATACAATTAATGAAAAAACTTATGAAATTAACGAAAGACTTTCTACCAATGGAAAAGTTCTAGAAGAGTTGGATGTCAAAAAGGCAAAAATTTCAATGCAAAATGCTATTAAGGAAGGTTGTACATCAGCAGCCATAATTTTATTACATGGATGGAAATATAAGAAACATGAAAAATCTCTGGAAAAATTAGCAAAAAGTCTAAATTTTGTTAATGTCTCGGTTAGTCACAAAACAGTACCTTTAATGGGATTAATTGGAAGAGCAGACACAACTGTCGCAGATGCGTATCTAACCCCAACACTACAAAAATACGCTAGAAATATATCTAGAAAATTTAAAAAAACTAAAATCCTATTTATGCAGTCTTCTGGGGGATTAGCTTTATCAAAAAACTTTAAGGGAAAAGATGCCGTTTTATCGGGTCCAGCTGGAGGAGTAATTGCTGCTGTAGAGACCAACAAGCAATATAAGCAATTTGATGGATTAATTGGCATAGATATGGGNGGAACTTCCACTGATGNTTTNCATTANGAAAAAGAATACGAAAGATCCACAGAAAATATTGTAGCTGGGATAAGGATAAAAGCTCCAATGTTAGTAGTAAATACTATAGCAGCGGGNGGAGGATCAATAATTCGTTTTGATGGGCAAAAAATTAGTGTGGGCCCTAATAGCGCAGGAGCTAACCCAGGTCCTGCATGCTATGGTTTAAATGGACCACTTACTATAACAGATTGTAATTTTATTTTAGGAAAATTAAATTCTTCATATTTTCCAAAAATTTTTGGCTCCCATGCAAATAAGAAATTAAATTTAAAAGCTTCCAAGATAGCTGCAGAAAAATTGTGTAATAGAATAAGATCAAAAACTGGAAAACGTATAAATCCAACGATATTAGCTAAAGGAGCATCCGATATAGCAGTTGAAAATATGGCTAATGCCATAAGACATATTTCTATTCAAAAAGGGCACGACATTTCTAATCATGCATTAGTTGCTTATGGAGCAGCAGCAGGACAACTTGCATGTGATATTGCCGATTCATTAGAAATTAAATCTATAATATTAAATTCTCAATCCGGACTACTCAGTGCATATGGTATGGGTCATGCTAAATTAAAATCTATAAAAAATGAAACTATAGATTTAGATATTGCAAAAGGTTTTAAAACAATAAATAAAAAATATAAGGCCTTAGAAAAACTGGCCGTACTAGAACTAAAACCTAGTTTAAAAAATCAACAAAACTTCTTTCATACTTCTAAAAAAATCCTGCTTAAGTATGAGGAAACTGATATCTCTATTCCTATTAAATATCAAGACATAAAAAAATGTATTAAAAAATTTGAAAGTCAACATAAAAAAAGGTTTGGCTTTATCCATAAAAATAAAAAAATCATTATTGACCAGATTCAAATTGAATTGGAAGCAGATGATAAAATTCAAATTAATCATAATACTTATAAATTTAAAAAAGTGAAAAAAGCAAAAAATTTAGGATTAGAAAAAATATATTTTCAAACGAAATATTCTGCTTCTAAATCTTACAAAACGAAAGATTTGAAGAGTGGAGATTATATTGTTGGGCCTGCTATAATATATGATTCACATTCTACTATAGTGATTACTCCAAATTGGGAAGCAGTATTAGGTCATAAAGGAAAAATATTATTATCTAAAAAAATTGGAAAAATAAAAAAGCTAAATATAGGAACTAAAGTTAATCCATTAAGACTAGAAATTTTTAATAATATGTTTATGTCTATCGCAGAAGAAATGGGGATTGTCCTCCAAAATACGGCACACTCAGTAAATATAAAAGAAAGACTGGATTTTTCTTGTGCACTATTTAATAAAAACGGGAGCCTAGTTGCTAATGCTCCTCATATTCCTATTCATTTAGGAGCGATGAGTGAAAGCATTAAGGCAGTTATAAGTAAAAATAAAAATAATATACAACCTGGAGATAGTTTTATTCATAACAGTCCTTATGCCGGAGGCACACATTTACCAGACATAACAATTATTACTCCAATATTTATAAAAAACTTTCTATTACCTAGGTTTTATCTAGCTAGCAGGGCCCATCACTCTGATATAGGCGGAATTACACCTGGTTCAATGCCTTCAAATTCAAAGCATATTAGTCAGGAAGGTACAGTTTTTGATGGGGAGAAAATAGTAAAGAACAGTATTTTTCTTGAAAAAAAAATAAAAAACATTTTTCTTAAAGGAAAGTATCCGGCAAGAAATGTGCAATCAAATATAGCAGATTTAAAAGCTCAACTTGCGGCAGCTTCTTCAGGAAAAAGTAATTTGCTAAGAATAATAAAAAAATATGGAATAAAAACGATAGAATCTTATATGCAACATGTTCAGGATAACGCCGAAGAATCTATAAGAAAAGTAATAAAAAATCTAAATAGTGGAACTTTTGAAGTTAAAATGGATAACAATGCTAAAATAAAAATAAAAATTATTGTAAACAAAAAATCTAGAACTGCCATCTTTGATTTTAAAGGAACATCATCACAAAGAAAAGACAATTTTAATGCACCNAGTGCTGTCTGTAGATCTGCGGTATTGTACGTTCTTAGAACTCTAGTGAATGATAAAATCCCTTTAAACGATGGATGCTTGCTTCCTGTTAAAATATTAATCCCTGAAAACTCTATGCTTAAACCCTCNTATCCTGCTCCTGTAGTAGCNGGAAATGTAGAAACNAGTCAATCTATAGTTGATGCAATTAATGGAGCGCTAAAAGTGCAAGCTGCATGTTATGGAACAATGAGCAATTTTACTTTTGGAAATAAACATTTTGGTTACTATGAAACAATCTGTGGTGGAGAAGGAGCCAGCATTGATCACAATGGAACTGATTCTGTGCAATGTCATATGACAAATACCAGGCTTACAGACCCTGAAATTTTAGAGTCAAGATATCCCGTACGATTGATTTCATTTTTAATAAGAAAGCATAGTGGAGGACTAGGAAAATTTGACGGTGGGAATGGAACGATAAGAGAGATAGAATTCTGTGAACCTATGACTGCAGTAATTTTGTCCAACAGAAGAAAAATAGCTCCATTTGGAATATGTGGAGGAAAAGAAGCATTAAAAGGAAAAAATATATTAATTAAAAATAATGGTCAAAATATAATTCTAAAATCCTGTGACTCTATTAAAATTGAGATAGGAGACAAAATTAAAATAAAAACGCCAGGGGGCGGGGGATACGGAAAAAAAATAAATATTTAGCTCTTAGGTGTTGCTTTAATTAATGAATAGAATATCATATGGCAAAAAAAATATATNNNGTTATATTAGATAATTATATGTATATTTTTCCTAGGCAAAAAATATTTATATATTTACTAGAAGTAAGTATACCTGCAAAGTATATACGGGGCTTGAGATGAATAANATAATAAAAAAAATACATGTTTTATTTTTAATACTTTTTATCGGAAGCCTTATAGGATGCGCGTCTAACCCTGATACAGCTGGAAAGGTAGAGAATGATCCCTTTGAGTCAATTAATAGAGAAATATTTGCATTTAATGACACAGTAGATGAATATTTCATAGGTCCNATAGCTAGAGGATATAGAGATATTCTGCCAGATCCTGTAAGAACTAGCATAAGAAATTTTCTTCTAAACTTGAATACTCCTTTAAGTGTAATAAATTCTACCTTACAAGGAGATTTTGAAAGAGGGTTAAGTGGAATAGNTAGATTTACAATTAACTCAACTGTAGGATTATTGGGTNTGATAGATGTAGCANCTTATTTAGGACTCGANCCCATAAGTGAAGATACNGGNCAAACTTTTGGAGTTTGGGGTATTGGATCTGGACCTTATTTAGTTATTCCAATTTTAGGCCCCTCTTCTACAAGAGATCTACTCGGTAAAGTAGGAGATTACGTGATTGATCCAGTGGGACTTTACCTAATAAGAGAAGATAAAGAACATTTTTTAATTGCAACAAAGACTCTCCAAGCTATAGATACTCGCGTTCAACTTGATGCTGTAATAGAGGGAAGCCGTAAAAATGCTTTAGACCCTTATGCCATAATAAGAACAATGTATTTACAGAGAAGAGCTAGACAGATAGCCAATGAAGATTCTAAACTCCTTTTTTTCGATAATAATATTATGGAAGAAACATCGATATTTGATACAGAAATTAATGGAGAAGAATAAAAATTTTTAATTTACTCGGGTGAATTGATGATGAACGCTCTAAAAATTATAGCTCAAATTTGTGTTATTTCTTTTTTATTTTCTTTTAAAGTTTTTTCAATTGAAGATAAATTAGCCGTAAAATATGTTGAGAATTTAGGTCAACAGGCTATTGAAATTTTAAAAATACCCATAGAAGATATTGATAGCAGAGAAAAATTATTTAAAAAAATGTTAGACACTAAATTTGATAAAAAATTAATACATAGGGCAGTTCTTGGAAGATCAGCTAAAAATGCATCAAAAGAACAACTTGTCAGATTTGGTAAAGCATTCGATGAACATATAATACAAATATACGCTTCTCAGCTAGGTGTATATTCTGATCAATTATTTGTAGTAGATAAGGTAATAAAGAGAGATAAAAAAGACACAATAGTATTATCCCACATAGAACATGCCACTGCTCCCCCTTTGAGAATAGATTGGAGGTTAAGAGATAGGGGTAAGGGACCAAAAATAATTGATATTGCTATTGAAGGAGTTAGTTTGTTAGCAACTAAAAGAGCAGATTTTTCCTCCACCATTAAAAAAGGTGGCTTACATGGGCTCATAAATGATCTTGAGGAAAAAAATACACAAAATAATTAACTAATAGATTTATACTTTATTCTATGAGGTTGATCCGATTCTTGACCCAAACGTCTTTTCCTGTCTTTTTCATATGACTCATAGTTTCCTTGAAACCATTCTACTCGACTCGAACCTTCAAAAGCTAATATATGACTGCAAATTCTATCCAAAAAATATCTATCGTGACTTGCTACCATGATACAACCTGGGAATGAATTTAATGCATCTTCTAAAGCCCTCAGAGTATCCACATCTAGATCGTTAGTAGGTTCATCCAGCAGCAAAACATTGGCACCTTTTTTAAGCATTTTAGCAAGATGTACCCTATTTCTTTCTCCTCCTGACAATTGTCCAACAATTTTCTGTTGATCAGCTCCTTTAAAGTTAAACCATGAGACATATGCTCTACTTTGAACTGAAATTTTTCCTAGCTTAATTTCATCTGAACCAGAGCTAATCTCTTCCCAAACACTAAAATTATCATTTAATGAATCACGATTTTGATCTATAAAACCTAGATTAACAGTCTCCCCTAAAACTATTTCTCCCTTATCACTATCTTCCACCCCACTAATAATATTAAACAACGTTGTTTTTCCAGCACCATTTGGACCTATAATCCCTACTATGGCCCCAGGAGGCACATTAAAAGATAAATCTTCTATTAATAATTTTTCATCATATGATTTTTTTATATTACTTGCCTTTATAACAACACTCCCTAGCCTCTCTCCTAAAGGAATAGTGATCTGTTGCGGACTTGGACCTTTTTCTCTCGATAATGCTTCGGATAAAAGTGACTCGTATGCATTAACTCTAGCTTGAGATTT
>PAWH01000012.1 GCA_002714055.1 Candidatus Pelagibacterales bacterium
GGGTTCTGCCATTAACTAGCGCAGCTAAAGACGCATATAACGCACCACCACCAGGAACATCATAAAATTTATTTCCTTTATACATTAAAGTATCTAAGGAAAGGTAGCCAAATATTCCAATCTCAGTACTCAATTTGAATTACTTAATAGATGTCTTCTTGTTAGTTTTCTGCTCACTCGAAATCGGAGTTTATCATCAATTAGATGTTGTCTTTTGTTCGGATCAAGTCCTACTGTCATTGCTAAGTGATATGCGAGTAGTTGAAGGGTAACAGTAGCCAGAAAGTAAATATCTTGGCTATTATTAAGATCACCAAACTTGATCGACCAATTAGTTGATGTTACTGAAAAACAATCTGGTCCTAAAAAAAGAGAAGAAAAACCCATTTCACTGAGTGCTTTAGCCGATCGGGATGCAACTTCACTAACTAAAATTGAATTTGGGATATATATTATAAATTCATTTGGATCGGCTGACCAGAACTGACAATGAGCAAATTCTTCAATGTCATCTGTATATGGACGAATGCTTGTAAGTTCAACCAATTTTGCAGCACCATAATCAGCAGTAGCCAATCCTTCCTCACCTAAAGACAATATGCGAACGCCGGTTATATTTTCTGCAATATTTTCAGCAATTTCTTTACAAACCTTGTTAAGTTCTGGCAACAAGTTTTTTAATTTTATTGCTGTGTTTTGAATTGCATTAATAGCTTCATCTATAATACCACTTTTAATCGCGCTAAATAGTTGAAGAATTTCTAGAGTGGCAATATATGATGAAGTTCCACAAAGGAAAGGGGCTATGTCATGTATATCTATTGAAAATAATGGAAGATTAAGTGTTCCAAGTCTACCACCTTCACCGTTTACGACTGCTCCACAAAGATTTCCATTTTTTACAACAGCCTCAGCTGCTTCGACAGTCCGATCAACGTTGCCAGACATGGAAACGGCCAGGGCAATATCATCTGGCTTAAGTCTAGTAGATACATTAGCCAACATTTCGAGACCACTAACAGCGACAAAACTTGCTTCCCGTGTTGCTANGATACGGGAAGCAAAAAGTCCATCGCCACTGCCGAAAATGTAAAGCTTTCCAGTTTTTTTTAAACTTAAGAACGAATTAAAAAAATATTTAATTTCATCGATACGTTCTGTAACATCTATCAAAACCCTCGGTTGTCGCCAAATATCGGCAAGCATTGGAGCTTTAGTCAAAAAATCAGAATCAGCTTCATCATTGTTGGCCATGAAAATCTTATAAAATGAACTTAAAACGACTTAAATGGCAAATTCACGATCAAATCGCTCAACAAGTTTCCCTCTGACTGGTACAATTTTCGACCAATCAACCGTTTGAAGTTTCAAAACTTCTTCTGGGGTTGAAGGAGTATATGGCTTTGCCGCAGAAGGGATATCGACACCCTTTACAGTGACTCCAAAATAATATGGNTTATCTGCTGCCATTGCCTGATATTCTTGACTTATAATCCCATTCATCCACTCATNTACTAGATCTGGATGACGGGTACCCTTGATCATCGACATGACAGAAACAATCGCTACTGGTCCAGGATCTGGTTTCACAAATCGTATGGGGAGGCCCTTCTCAGCTGCGACAGCAGCATCGTTATTCCATAATGGGCAGATACCAATTTCTTCTCTCTCCATCATTTGTGCTAAAACACGAGGGCTTCGACCAGCAATCGCTCCTAGTTCCTTTAACTTAGCCCAGCCTGGCTCAAGATTAGATTCAGAGCCTCCAAATATTTTAGAAACAACAGCAAGCGTGCCGAGTCCTAGATTTGAAGAAGTTCGACAAATGCCCGTCATTCCTTTATATTCATCTTTCCACATATCAGCCCAACTAGTAGGTGCTGTTTTAACCATGTCTTTGTTGTATGCAAGACCGATTAATGAAAAAGTAGCTGGTACACCATAACCTTGTGTCTTCTTTATAAATTCAGGAAATACATGGTCGTAGTTGGGTACTCGACTAGGATTTACTTTTGTTATATATCCCTCCCTAATCCCAATGAGATGAGGTGGTTCGCCATTTGGCATTGCATCATAAGGACTATATCCCTGTGCCGCTTTAATTTGAGCAACTATGTCTTGTGATTCACTTGGTATAAGCCTGACTTTTAGACCAGAATGGACAGCTTCCATTTTATCGCCAAGCCAGCGGTGAGGTTCCTGTAAAGAACCTCCATAACTAATTACTACAAGCTCATCGCCTGCTGCGAAAACACCAAATGATTTAGAAAGGGCGGCCGCAGATAAACCGCTTGCTAACATAAGTTTATTAAATTCCCTACGATTAATAGATTTAGCCATAATTTTCTCCTTATTTAAGAAAAATGGTTTACAATTGAACGCCATTTATTTCAATCCTAGTATATAGAGTCGCAAATTTGACCCTTACGGATAAGCCAGAAATTGTCAAGACGACGCAGTGGAGTAGGGCGAACGTAACGTTTACGTGCCCAGTGAAAAGCCATTAATTGGCTTGGTATATGGAAAATTACCGGTGTTAACAATTCATCAATTTGAAATAAGATCGGAAAATCCCAATTAGACCTATTAAGACTATTTGATGAGTTAGTTACTAGAACTGAAGTACCATTAGCGTTCTCTATACCAGTTAAAATTTCCATAGATCGATCTAAAACCTTCCCTTCAGGAGCCAAGATTATAATGACGGATTTTTCCTTCCAATCTAGAGTGAGAAAATACTGTAGATGAGCCCATTCTTCAAGATCTTGAGGAACTCCGTTAATTGGAATCTGTTCATGGAACTTAGCAGCGGCATATTCTGCTGTACCACGATTTGGTCCAGCACCAATAACCCAAATGTTTTCCAAGGTAGGGTATTGATCTACAAAGTCAATTACGGATTTTTCTATAGCATTACCAATTTTACCTATTGAAGCTAACGCTTCACGTAAATTGGATTCGTATTTTTCAATTTGTTCACTATTAATTATGCCTCGGATTAGTCCCAGATTGAGACCAAAAACATATAACGCATAAAGAGTTGCACAATATTCTGCTGCGTGCAAGAATCCACGACGAATGTCTTCTGGAGCTAGATTAAATTCTTTTACTGGTCTATGCAAGACAAAATCAGCAGATTTTGCTAACGGACCTTCCAACGAACCAGTTATGCCAACAGTAGGTATTTTCCTTTTCTTTGCTAAAATTATACACTCTCGAGTACGCGTTGAGCTTCCTGAATTTGATACTGCTAGTAGCACATCATCTCTTCCAAGTAATCCAACCTCATAACGTGAAAACTCTATCGATGTTCGATCTTCTATATAAAGTCCTGTCCAACGACGCAATGCGGGCACAACCGACCGAGCTGCAAACAAACTATCACCTGACCCTACTATAAACACCCTTTTGCATTGAGTAGTTCGGTAATCAGAATCAAATTTAACTGCCGTTTCTCTTGCGTTTTTTTTGATATTTGTCCAATCCGGACAATCAGAAATAGCTTTTCCGAGAAGATCAGCGTAAAGAGTTTTATATTCTAAAGACTGCATCCGATCCTTCTTAACTTTAAAAAAGCTCCATAAGGTTTGGTTTTGATTATTTTGTTATTCCACAGTTTTTAAAGACCAACACTAGATGTATTTTTAAATAATGTCAACATATAAAATAGCTGTTTAATATAATAAAAAAGTTCATTATTTTAGTATTAACGAAATATTAAGCCAAAAATAATAATATAATTCCATTATTTTTTTGATAACGATCAAATGAAATTTAATAACTTTTGTGAACAGAGAGATACTTGTTTCAGAGCTGAATTATTTTATTTAATTGGTCTCTGAAAAGGCAAAATGATTATATAATTCATTCTATTCTTAAAGAAAAGGAGTTTAATTTATTTACAATTTGCATTGAGTAAACCAGATAGTTTATTAATAATTCACATAGCTAAAAGGTGTACATTTTAAGTGAACTAAGTATAAAATCGAATAATCTTTGCAATACAAAGATTTATTTCTTTAAAATTTTGTTTTAAGCTTTTGCGTGTAAGAAATAATAACCTAACCCACTTCTTGCGTATTGGCCTAGTTGGAACCTCATTTAAACAATGAATTTGTAGACAAATATTTTTTTAGAATTTAATGAAGATTCTGTTAATAAATCCCAATACATCATCAATGATCACCAAACAAATGGTTGATATTGCCAGAGGTCACGCTAATCCCTACTGGGAAATAAAAAGCATAACAGCACCTTATGGCAGTCCCTTGATTACGGATGAGACATCATTAAATGTCTCATCAAAAGTAGTATTAAGTATTCTTAAGGAAATTGACTATGACATTGATGGCGTGATTATAGCTGCGTTTGGTGATCCTGGATTAGAAAATGCGAAAAAATTTACATCCATTCCATGTGTTGGATTATCAGAATCTAGCATGCTGGTTGCTAGTCAAAATGGAAGAAGATTTTCAGTTGCTACAACAACACCCAAACTAAAGAGTTCGATTGAAGAACGTGCAAATCTACTTGGTGTTTCAAATTACTTAGCCTCCATTAGAATAACGACTAGTGATCCAGTTTTAATAATGTCAGATCACGTACAATTGATTGAAGAACTTCGNATTGTTATAATGAAATGCATAGTTGAAGATTTTGCAGATGCAGTAATTATTGGAGGAGGTCCTCTCGCATCCGCTGCAAAGGATTTAAAGCAGTTTTTTGATATCCCAATAATAGAACCAATTCCTGAAGCTGTCCGTTACCTTTCTAGAATGATATCTGACCGTAATAAATAATCACCTATTTTTTGCGTTCCACAAAGGTAAACCTATTGCTTCACGCCAATATTCAGCAATTTCTCGTCTGGTAGCAAACCAGTACCCGCCACGCTTTTTTATTTCACCGATTAATTTTTCTAATGCTGCAATTCTTCCTGCCTTACCTATTATTCTCAAATGAGTGCCTATTGAAAGCATACGTGGAAATTTTTGTCCTTCTTCTAAAAGACGATCATAGGCGGCAAGACAATATTTAGAAAAATCATCCGCGTGAATAAATCCACCTCCATTCTGAAAACGCATATCGTTGGTATCAAAAGCGTATGGAAGTACTACGTGAGTTTGACCATTACTTTCAATTGTGTAAGGGACATCATCATCATATGCATCGGAATCGTAGAGAAATCCTCCATGCTCAATGAGTAATCTCCTAGTATTTAGTGAAGATGCAGAACGTGTATGCCATCCTACTGGTGGAGTAATTGACTTTTCCGAAATTGTTTTGTAAGTCTTTGATATAATTTCTCGTTCTTGCTTCTCATCCATTCCTGATTGTTTTTCCCAACGCCAGCCATGACAAGAAATTTCGTGCCCATTCTCAACAGCATGTTTTACCAGCCAACCTGATCTTTCCGCTGCTCGTCCGCAACAAGAAAATGTAACCGCAATTCCAAAATCTGATAAAACTTTTGAAATACGCCAATAACCAGATCTCGTTCCAAAAGAAAAATGACTAGCCATACACAAATCCGGGTTGCCTACGATTTCTTCATTTATTTCATGGATGAACTCATTTCTTTCGTCGCCATCCATTAAGGACAATTCTGCACCTTCTTCTACATTAACTACAATTGAAACTGCAACAGCAGAATTATTTGGCCATTTCACATCAGGAGGGCTATTCCCATAACCATAAAAGTCTCTTTTCATCATTCGACAATCTTTCTTGATTTTTTTGGTTAATTATTTTTAGACATTTATAAATTTAGCTTGTATTGATAATGATCTTCATAAAATTTCTTTACATGAGGGAAAACTGATCTAGCAAGCTCTTGTCTTTTCATTTCTTCTTTGGAAAGCGGATAGGACAGGCCTTCTGCTATTTCAGAAAGAATCCCATCACGGTTCACTTTAATAAATTTACCCTCGTTGTAAACAACTTCTCCAGCAACCAAAACTGTTTCAACTGCTTTTGGCTTTGTTCTTTGAATAAGTACATCAACAATATTGATGTCTTCACTCTGGTATGGATAAACCATTTTCTTATGATTGAGTATAATAAGATCTGCCTCAGAACCTTTTGAGAGTTGGCCAATAGAGTCACCATATGGTGTTGTTCGGGCTCCAAATTCAGTAGCCATTCGAAGAACTTCCGAGGAGTTTAAAGACCAGGTACCTATACCAGGTTTTTGGTGAATCATTAGCACTAAACGCATTTCTTGTAACATATCACGATCATCATTAATTCCTGCCTCGTCAATGCCTAGAGCCACGGGTATGTTTTTTTCAAAAAAAGACTTAATCGGAGCAACACCACTTTTAAGTCTTAAATTTGAACTGCAATTGTGGCAAATATTTGTACCCGTTTCTGCAATTAAATCAACCTCTTCTTCATTCACCCAAACTCCATGCCCGATTGTCAGTTGCGGCCCCAATAAACCAAATTTGTTTATGTGTGAAAGTGCAGAATTAGCTGTTCTCTTATTTGCATATATTTTCTGATATGGAGTTTCCAGTAGATGCATATGAAGTGGAACATCAAATTTATTTTGGGTATCGGCTGTTTTTTCAAGAGCAGCATCGGAAAGCCAATGAAGATTTGATGGAGCTAATTGTACACGAATTCGGGATTCGTCTTTATATTTTTTGTAGAGTGACTCAAAGAAGCCTATTTGATCGTCTAAAGGCACTGTAAAATCTTTTAAATATTCAGATAAGCCTGGCCTGAATTTTCTGGGTAATCGTTTAATGAAATCTTCATCTGCTTCGTAAACCAATCGGTTCTGATCACGTAATGCCATTGAATATGATAACCGCATACCAATTTCACGATACGCTTCGATTACTAGATTTGATGATTTCTCAAGTCCTGGGACTCCACCGGGGGCCCGACTATGAAGATGTTGCACTGTCGTTACACCTGAAGATATCATCTCAAACGCTGAATAAAGAGTATCCAATCTCAAATCTACATCTCTTAATCCTATACGACTTGCAAACCACAATTCTAAAGGGTAATCAAGAGAACCAAGCTGAAGTGGAGTTAGCCCTACGTGATGATGCGCATTTATCAAACCTGGAACAACAATAGACTCTTTATTGCCTAAAATAGTTAAGTTTGGATAAATACGTCTAAGTTCAGAAAATTGACCAATTTGTTGTACCTGAGTCCCATTTACCAATATGCCAGCATCTCTATGCAAAATTGGTTTACCTTTAGCATTGAATCTTTCAAGAATCCACTTAGCTTGAATTAAAACTTCTGTTGACATTGATACTACTTGAAAATGTTATTTAAAATTNTAGATGTTCTTTATCTTGAAGCTATTTAGTTGACACTTAATAATTGTTATAAATTATAATTGTTATAAATTAATAATATCAATAGTATANATCTTNATTCAGNTGTGTTATNATACAGTATTCTTCATTCTAAAGCCATAAAANCCTGCAATTTCACATCTCAAAATGGTTATTCCTATGAAAGGAAAATCACCTGACAGCTCTCAAACCAGCTTTCTTTTGAACTATATTAATCGATTATCATTTTTTAGTTGGTGGGTGAATAGTCGATTAATTTAGGGGAAAGTTAAAATGGATTAATTCTTGCCAAAAATAGAATTAGGAGGCAATTTTAAGGCCTCTTCAACTCCGGCAGATTGAACAATTTTTCGCCCAACTTTTACTGCTATACTAGCAGCTTCTATTGGTGAAATACCTTGGATTCTGCACGCAGTATACGCTCCACAAAATGCATCTCCTGCACCAGTAGAATCAACTAACTTTGAGACAGTTTCTGATGGAACATGTTTTACACCATCCTCTCCGGCGACTAAACAACCTTTTCCTCCCACCTTAACAATTACTTCTGGAAATCCAGATTCGTAAAGTTCCGCCGCAATTGATTTCAATTCCTCAAAGTTACTATCTTTTGTAAGATGTTTAATTTCCTGTTCGCTAGGCATAAATACAGAAACTCCCTGAAATTGAGAAAATAAATCATCACTAGAAAGCCCACAAACATAATGTGGTGATGGATCCAGACTGATGAATCCATTACCTTTTAGTGCATCGAAATTTTTCTTATGACGAGAAAGAACCTGTGGTGATAAATGAAATCCAGTGGCATTAATCCATGTAGGTGGCATATCATTTAGTGTTGGACTTTGTGCTTCTAGTTGATGACGATAAGCCTCACTATTTATTCCTGTTTCAGATGATGATCTGCGAATGCTTATATTTCTTGGAACAGAAAATCTTGAACCATCTTCTTCATAGAGAATCCATTCATTTAGAATATCATTTTCAATTGAACTTATGGAGTGACGAATTCCTACGTAATCCAAGATTTTACGTACTTTAATGGGTGTTGTTCTCCCAATTCTAGAGACTATACCAATCTTGTCACTCGATAATACTAATCGAGCTCCAGCTGCAGCATAAAGAGCATTTCCGCCAAGAAGACGCCTCCATATACCAGGGGATGCCGGGACCACATCATCGACAGTTATTTGACCGAAAATTACGAGATTCGGAATTTGGAGCATGGTTAAACTCGTAATTTATCGAGTCCAATGCTACGGGCAAGAACGAGCATCATCAGGAAAGCAAATAAGATTTCCAGACTTGATATAGCTGCTACAATCGGACTGCTGTCAAACTGAACGAGATTGTAAAGTTCAACGGACAATGGTCGATTTCGTGGAGAAGCAGTAAATAGAGCAACTGTTATATTGTCGAATGCTTCTATGAAGACAAAAGCACCACCAGCAACTATGCCAGGTAACATCTGAGGAATTGTAATCCTAAAAAAAGTTCCAAGTCGTGATGAACCTAGACTGGCAGATGCTTCATCTAATGTTGAATCCATTATGGAAAGACGCGCCATAGCTACTCGAATAGCAAATGGTAGACAAAAAACAGTCATTGCAATAATTACCATAGTGTTTGATTGATAAATACCGAAATATGCACCAAAAAATAGGAGCGCGATGCCAATAACCATTCCTGGTAACATTTGTGGTGCAACTACGAAAGCTGTAACTACAGATCTCCCCAAAAAACGACCACGAACTAGCGAAAATGCAGCCGGAATTCCTATTAATATTGACAAAACTGTTGTGACAAAAGCGATCCATAAACTAGTTACTGCAGAATCGATAAGTTGTTGCTTATTTAATATTTCGGAGTACCACTTTAATGAAAATCCACTTGGAGGAAAGCCAATATAGGCTTTTTCGGTGAAAGATATTGCAACAATTATAGCGCTTGGAACTATTAGCATTAGCAAAGAAAAGCCTGCTAAAGCGATCAATAAAAATTTTCCTAATTTATCATTGAAGCTCATATTTTCAATTGGTAGTTTAATATATAGTTTAATTAGTTAAAAAACTTTTTCTTGTTATCGTGTCACTTCTTTCCATTTCATTGCCCAGTTACCTAAATAATTAATTCCCAATACAAAAGAGAAACAGCTTGTTAAAAGCAGGAAAGCTAGTATCGCACCTTTATTCCAATCAAGTATTACGACAATAAATTCGTATACTTGCACGGCAAGTGTTGTGTAATTTCCTCCACCCAGCAACTGAGGAACAATAAAATTTGTGTAAGAAATTGCAAATACCAATGCAAAACCAGCAATAACTCCTGGAAGACTTATTGGAACAATTATTTTAAAAAACGTTATTAATCGACTTGCCCCAAGATTAAGTGATGCTTGCTCTAAAGAGAGATCTCTAGCTGAAAGAACAGTAATTAATGGTAAAATCATGAAAGGCAAATGAATTTGAGTCATTCCGAGAATGACAGAAAAATCTGAATAAAGAAAACGAATTGGTCGGTCAATTAAATCTAAATCTAGTAGTATTGAGTTAACTACACCACGTCGTCCGCCAAGAATTACCATCCAAGCATAGGTTCTAACTAAAGCGCTTGTTAAAAGGGGTGAAATAGTTGCTACTAAGATTAATATTTGCCAACCTCGTCCTGCTAAAGTGTAAATGTAAGCAACTGGATAACCTAAACAAAGGCAAAATATAGTTGATACTGTACCTACCCAAAAGGAACGCCACCAAATATGCCAAAATAGAGAATCTTTAATTGTTGATGTCAGATGATCTAGTGAAATAGAAGTCCAATCTACAACGCCTCTGTCAATAGATACGAACCCAAAAGCACATAGTACCACCAACGGCATAGCGAAAAAAAAGAAAAGAAAAATGATCGCAGGAATTACTGGACCAATTCCTCCACGGAGAATAATATTTCTTAATATTTCGAAAATACTATCAATTAAGTTGTTGTGAGCGTTCAAAGTTCAACTTTATGTGGGATGACAACTAAGTTTTTCTTATCTGTCAAGGAAACATTTACTTGTTTCCCAACATTTAAATTTTCTCCTTCTCTACGAGGTATAGATAGACGTAATAAGTTCTCAACTTCGTCGACGGCAATTTCTAATTCAATCGTGGGGCCCAATAGTCTCTTGAAAGCCACAGTACCTATCCATCCCTCTTTACAATTTTCGGATGTAATATAAAAATCTTCAGGTCTTACAACAATGGTAACTTCTCCGTTGTAATTGGTAGAAAGCTCTAGACCTCTTGCAAGTTGAACAACACCATTATTTACTTTTCTTATAAAGATATTTGCTGTCCCTAAAAATTCAGCAACAAATTCAGTATTAGGTCGTTCATAAATGTCACTAGGGGTACCTATCTGATCTATCCTTCCTTGATTCATAATTGCGATGCGGTCACTTATTGTCAAAGCTTCGATCTGATCATGAGTCACACAAATTGTGGTAATACCCACTTTTTTTACTAATTTTCTTAATTCTATCTGCATTGAAATTCTTAATTTGGCATCAAGTGCATTAAAGGCTTCATCAAGGAGCAATATCTTTGGTTCCAAAATTAACGCGCGTGCTAATGCAACTCTTTGTTGTTGCCCACCAGATAGTTGTTTTGGGTATCGATTATCTAAATAATTCAATCCTACTAAAGCCAATGTTTTGTCGACGAGTTCTTTCCTTTTTTTACTCGGTACACTTCGAACTGCTAATCCATAATCAACGTTTTTTGCTACCGTTAAATGTGGAAAAAGTGCGTAGTTTTGAAAAACAAATCCCACGTTACGCTTATTACAAGGTACATTGGTAACTTCTTGATTACCAAGAAATACATTGCCGCTATCAGGAATTTCAAACCCTGCAAGACAGCGTAAAAGTGTAGTTTTCCCACAACCTGATGGACCAAGTAAAGTGACTAGTTCTCCATCCATGACCTTTAGTTCGCAGTCAACAAGGACATCGAGATCTCCGAATTTTTTATTTATCTTGTTGATTTTAAGTTGCATTGGAATCTTTTTATCTAAACAAACTTAAACCATAATCTAATTTAAGTATTTCAAAAAAAAGAGCTAAACTACTGGAAAAAATAAAAAAAGTATTTTTTTGTTAATCTATATCATTAGATACAAGAGTTCAAGGTAAAAAAATATATACTAAAATACACTAAATAATTAATCATATAAATATGAATCCACACGTATGCCCACGGTCTCAGAGGTTTTTAAAACAAACAAGTCCCGCTATTACCTATAATTCAGTAAGCTCATTAAAAACACCTCACTTCTGTTTGGAAAAACAACACATTATACATTGCAAGGCAGACTGATGATGGATCAATTGGGGGACTTCCGAGACTATTTTCTGCAACGACAATCCAGGGTTATTCTCTACTGTTTCGAGAGTTAGCTTAGGCAGCACAGCCTTGCAGCAATGGATACCGTATGCTATCGCATTGGAGATCGAGCGGGATTTAATTGCCCTTAAAGGAAAGTTCAGTTCGTTCCTATCTTGGTATGAAGGCGGGAGATTGTCAGATTCCGTTATTATAGGTGAAACCCTCAGTGATGAACTAGAGGCATCAACCCAAACTATTGTTAGTGGTGGTGCAGGCAGTAGTGGTGGTGGTGAATGATCATCTCCTGTGAGTACCCCCCACTAATTCTTCACAGTCAGACAATCAACACAAACACCCTTCACGATTGGACATCCGTCAAGTCGTGTGCAGATTTCTTCCTCTATCAGAATTCTCTTAGGTGGTTCAATCACTTGAACTGTTGAATAATGATTGTTGATTGGTGTTGGATTGGTCTTTGCCAGGTAGGTAATACCAAATACTAATAGGA
>PAWH01000013.1 GCA_002714055.1 Candidatus Pelagibacterales bacterium
ATCATCGTTAAATATTCTTATTCTTGCAGAATCTGCTAGTTCTTCTTTCATAGAATTTCTAAGTGATTTTTCATCTAAGATTTTTTTATATTCTTCAACATTATTGACCTCCATTGCATTTCTCCAAGAAGAAAAACCCTCAAATAAGTAAGGCGACTTCATAGTGAATTCCATTGTTAAAGGTCTACAGGAAACCTGACCCCACATTTCTATTCCTTCTGATGTTGCTTCTGACATGCTTTTTAGTTGTCTAAAACTTGAATCTGGTGATATAGGATTATGGAATAATGCTGCAACTACGGCTGGCCTATTAGTGCCAGTCATCCATCCTTTTATATCTCTAATTGAGGTTTTGGAGCCCTTAGTTAACATAAATATTCCTCTACCAGTTGATGCCATACTATTTATTAATGAGGCCATTTCAGAATATTCAGCCAATCGAGATGGCATTGGTATTCCATTTGCCCCATTATGACCTTCAAAAGTAGAGGTAGCAAAACCTATAGCTCCTGTTCTCATAGATTCTTTAACAATTTCTTTCATTTCTTGCAACTCTGATTGATTGGAGGAGCGCTTGCTAGCATTCTCACCCATGGCATATACTCTTACCGATGAATGACCGACATATGCAGCAACATTTGGCCCTACTCCCCTTCTTTCTAAAAACGCCATATATTCAGGAAACGTTTCAAAATCCCAAACTACACCCTTGCGCAAAGCATCAAGTGACATTCCTTCTACACTTGTTAAATTTTGCATAGTAAGATCTCTGTGTTCAGGTCTACAAGGAGCTATAGTAAAACCACAATTACCTATTATTAACGTTGTTACACCTAGCTCAGGAGACGGTTCTGCCCAAGGGTCCCAAGTCAATTGAGCATCATAGTGAGTATGAGTATCGATGAAGCCAGGAGTTAAAATATAGCCTTCAGCATCAATTATTTGCTTAGAAGAACCGAGGTTCTTTCCTCTATCCACAACTAATCCATCAGAAACAGCTAAATCACCACGAAAAGCAGGATTACCAGTTCCATCTACTATATATGCATTCTTGAAGACTACATCGAACATTATTTCAAAAGTTCTTTAACAGAATCAATAGCGTACTGAGCACACTCTTCATCTTGATCTCCTCTTGCTCCGCTCACTCCTATTGCACCTATAAGGTGCCCATCTGCAGTTTTTATAGGCAATCCTCCTGGAAAAGCAACTAAACTATCAACATGCACTAATCCTGGAACTCTTCCTGGCTTACCGTCTTTACCATAGACTATTTCTGCAATTACTCTTGTAGGAACAGGAATGACAGCAGAAGATTTAGCCTTAGCTAATGCTATTTCTACACTTCCTAAAAAGGCCCCATCTTGACGTCTAAATAATATTAAATCTGCTCCTGAATCTACTATTGCAATATTCAAAGGTCGCCAATCAGTTTGTGAACGTTTAAACTCACAGGCATCTACCATTTTTTTAGCCAATTCTAGACTCATCATTGGCTTCAATTCCAATGCATAAGTTAATTTACTTAAAATGAAGAAAAAAATGATCGAAAAAAATAAGTATTTATATAATTTCATAACTGCTCCCTATATTTGAATTTAATTATAGATATACTAAAATTTATTTTAAAATCATACTAGACACAACTCTTTTAAAATTAAATATATTTTACGAGAGTTTTTATTATCTAAAACAAGATCATTTGGAATATTTTTATTTAAATATCTCCATCCCCGAAAAGGGCGATGCGAGATTATCTCTGTAGGAATAACATTTTTATCTAGGATTAAATGGCATATGGGTCTCGTCTGGTCATTTTTTACTTCAATTATTTCTTTAATTTTTTGTCTTGCCTGAATATTACCTTTAATAACCCAATAAATACTTGTTATATCTTCTTTTAATTCTAATCTACGGGGAAAAGAGCGTGTGATATGTACACACTTTCCTCTTTCATTATATCTCTCAATCTGTCTTTTTGATAATTGATCAACATTTTTTATTCCAACTGCTAACTTAATAAGATGCATTAATAATCTTAACTTTTCATTTCTTTTTTTGCTTCTAAAGCCTGAAAAACTCTAGAAAGCGGTTTCCTACCAAATTGTTTAAATGCGAATTCAGAGGCATTACATATTTTATCTATTTCTATACCTGTCTCTAATCCCATTCCATTTAACATAAACAAAACATCTTCAGTAGCTACATTTCCTCGAGCTCCAGGAGCATAAGGACATCCGCCTAATCCGCCTACTGAAGTATCAATAACTTTTACACCTAAATCCAAACAAGCCAGTATATTTGCTAATGCTTGCCCATAAGTATCATGGAAATGTACTGCCAAATTATCGATTCCTACAGCTTCAATGCAAGCCGAAAACATTTGTTTTGTTTTTGTAGGAGTCCCAATCCCTAAGGTATCGCCTAAAGAAACTTCATAACATCCCATTTTTTTTAATTGTTCACACATTTTAGCTACTGAAATTGGATCAGTATCTTTTTCATATGGACAATAAATTACGCAGGAGACATAACCTCTAACCTTCATTCCTTCTTCTAGAGCTATTTTTGCAATATTTTCAGCTCTTTCCAAAGATTCTTTAATTGTACAATTTGTATTTTTTTTACAAAACATTTCACTTGGAGCCGTACCAATACATACTGTATCTGCCCCAACAGATATGGCCCCCTCCAGACCTCTCATATTCATAGCTAAAACTGGATAATTGACTCCCTTCTTACGAAATATTGAACCCATAACTTCCTTAGAATCAGCCATTGCAGGCACCCATTTGGGAGATACAAAAGCAGCACTTTCTACTTTTTTAAGTCCTGTATCTGAAAGCATATTAATCAATTTTATNTTTTGTTTGGTATCCATTGGNATAGCCTCATTTTGCAATCCATCTCTGGCTCCCACTTCATATATTAAAACATCACTCATTTATACCTCCTTATTGATCTTCTCTAATTCTGTAACTATATGTCCTTCCTCTATTTGCTCTCCCTCTTTAACTGCTATATTTTTCACTACACCATCAAATGGAGCAATTATTGAATGTTCCATTTTCATAGCCTCTATAATTGCTAAAATAGTTCCTTTTTTTACCTTTTGATTATTTTTAACGTACACCTTTGCCACCTTCCCAGGCATAGGTGCTTCAAGAGATCCACTAGTTAACTCTCCCTTATAATTGGAGGAGAATCTTTCCAAAACATTTAATCTTAAATGATATCCATCATATATTATATAAAGACAATTATCTTCTTTTTTAACAAGAGTCACTTTTAATGTTTTCTTATTATATTTTATTGANTAGTTTCTCCCTTTATCACCATTAAATATTGATATATTCATAAACTCAGTTAGATTGGGTTTCAATATTCTAAAAGAATAATTTCCTCTATCAAAACTAAAACATTCAACATTATATTGAACTTTTCTCTCTTCAATTATAAATTTTTCTCCACTAGGCCCACAATGCCTCCAGCTATCCATCATTTCCCATGGAGATGAAGAATATTTTTTTACTCCTGACCTTTTAATCAAAAATAAGCAAACACTTATTCCTAAAAGTAAAGTTTTTTCTTCTATAGATGGGAAAAGATCTTTCCAATAATTTTCGATAAAATTTGTTCCTAATGATAGTTTTTTAAAAGATTGATGATCTATAATTCGCCTTAAAAAATCTATATTACTATCTACTCCAACAATTAATGTTGCTTTAAGAGCACTTGATAACAAATTGATAGCTTGCTCTCTATTTTTGCCATGGACTATCAACTTGCCCAACATAGAATCATAGTAGGACGAAACATAATCGCCTTCAAAATATCCAAAATCTGCTCGTATATTATTAGAATTAGGAATTGAAAAATTAGTGATTTTTCCTGGAGAAGGTAAAAAATCTAATTCTGGATTTTCTGCATATATTCTTGCTTCAATTGAATGTCCTTTTATTAGAGGATTAATTTTTATCTTTTCACCATTAGCAATACGAAGTTGCATCTCTACTAAATCTACACCAAAAATTAACTCAGTTACGGGATGTTCTACTTGCAGTCTAGTATTCATCTCTATAAAGTAAAAATTGTTTCTATATACTAGAAACTCTATAGTCCCTGCGCCTAAATAAGAAATTTTTTTAGCCACATTTATTGCTTGACTAGCCATCTCTTTTCTAAGCTTTTCATTTATATTAGGTGCTGGCGCTTCTTCAATAACTTTTTGATGACGTCTTTGTATAGAACAATCTCTATCCCCTAGTACTGCAAAATTACCTTCCATATCCCCNATTATTTGAACTTCGACATGACGAGCATTTTCCAAATATTTCTCTATAATTATTTTCTCATTGCCAAATGAACTTTTTGCTTCTCTTTTTGCTGCAGCTATGCTGATAAATAGATCTTTCTCTGATCTAACAATTTTCATTCCTCTACCTCCTCCTCCTGCCGAGGCTTTTATAATTATAGGAAAACCTATCTTTTCAGANTTTTTAAGTATTTCTGCTTTGNTTTTCTTTTCTATGTTAAAACCAGGAACAATCGGAACACCTGANTCTCCCATCATGGTTTTTGCTTTAGATTTTAGANCCATTGCCTTTATTGAGNAAGGATTAGGNCCGATAAAAATTAAATTTTTGTTTAATACTTCCTTTGCAAAATCAGCATTCTCAGAAAGAAAACCATATCCTGGGTGAACAGCATCAGCCTTAGCAATAATTGCAGCTTTAATTATAGACTTAATGTTTAAATAACTATCTTTAGACTCTGCNCCTCCTATAGAAATAGATTTATCAGCATTCTTGACATGTCTAGCATTTTTATCTGCATCAGAATAAACTGCCACAGTTTCTATGTTCATTCTTTTACAAGTTTTTTGTATTCTGAGAGANATCTCTCCCCTATTTGCAATCAACAATCTCTTAATCATTATTCTTGCCAGTTAGGAGCTCTCTTATTTAAAAAAGCTTCAACCCCCTCTTTGCCTTCTTTATCAGCCCTCGCATCTGCTATTCTTATCGCTGTATCTCTTAAAACATTAGCATTAATTTCTTTTCCTTCGACAGCAAAAATCAAATCTTTGGACATAGCTTGTGCTTTTTTGCCTCCCTTTAAAATAGAAGAAAGAATTTTCTCAAGATATTCGTCCATCTCTTTATCTTGTACAGATTCATTAATAAGTCCCATAGATACAGCTCTAGTNCCCGATATTGGAGTCGCTGTTAAAAATAAATATCTTGCATTTCTTGAACCTACACTACGTATTACATAAGGACTGATAACTGCGGGTATAAGTCCTAACCTGACTTCTGACAAACAAAACCTTGCGTTTTCTCCACCTATTGCAATATCGCAAGCCGCAACTAAACCTACACCTCCTCCATAAGCTGCTCCGTTTACCTTTGCAATAGTNGGAATGCGTAATGTATCTAATTTTCTTAGCATATTAGAAAATACCATCGCATCTTNAATATTTTTNTCNCGAGTTAGCTTAGACATACGACGCATCCAATGAAAATCGGCTCCCGCAGAAAATGCTTTACCCTTTCCAGTAAGGATTAACACCCTAATTTTATCGTTCTTTTCTATTTCAGAAAAAGTTTTATCTAATTCTGCTATCAAAGCATCATCAAAAGCATTCATTATTTCAGGGCGATTTAAAGTAAGATAAAAAACTCCGCGTTCATCAATATTCTTTAGTAATAAATTTTTCATGGCTAGTTACAATCTAAATAGACCAAATTTAGTATCCCCAATTGGCACATTTAAAGAAGCACCTATAGATAACCCTAGAACTCTTCTAGTATCTGCAGGATCTATAATTCCATCATCCCAAATTCTAGCAGATGCATAAAACGGGTTTCCTTCAAATTCATACTGGTCCAATATCTTCTTCTTAAAATCTTTTTCCTGTTTTTTTGTCCATTTGAGACCCCGTCTTTTATTGACATCTTGTCTCACTGTAGCTAGTACATTTGCTGCTTGTTCCCCTCCCATAACGGAAATCCTGGAATTAGGCCATGACCATAAAAATCTTGCCCCATAGGCTCTCCCACACATNCCATAATTACCAGCGCCAAAAGAACCNCCTATAATGACAGTAAATTTGGGAACATTTACCGTAGACACAGCATTCACTAATTTAGCNCCATCNTTAGCTATTCCNCCTTCTTCATACTTCTTTCCTACCATAAAACCTGCTATATTCTGTAAAAATACTAGTGGAATTTTTCTTTGCGCGCAGAGCTCTATAAAATGCGCTCCTTTTAGAGAGCTTTCGGAAAATAAAATGCCATTATTTGCGATAATNCCTACCCTAAAACCCATAATTCTAGCAAAACCTGTTACCAGTGTAGTCCCATACAGTGTCTTAAACTCTGTGAACTTGCTTCCGTCTACTATTCTTGCAATAACTTCATGAACATCATAGGGGACAGACAATGAGTCTGGAATTACTCCATAAAGACTTTCAATATCATATTTAGGAGGTTCAGGAGTAATAAAATAACCTTTCTTAAAATTACTTTTATTAGCAGTCATCGTAGCAATAATATTTCTAGCAATATTGAGTGCATGCTCATCATTTTCTGCCAAATGATCAGTCACTCCACTTTTCTTGCTATGAAGTTCTCCACCACCTAATTCCTCTGCGGAAACCTCTTCACCTATAGCTGCCTTTACAAGAGGAGGACCTCCTAGAAAAATAGTNCCCTGATTTTTTACTATAATGGATTCATCGCACATGGCGGGAATGTAAGCCCCACCTGCTGTACAAGATCCCATTACTATAGCGATCTGAGCTATTCCTTTAGCAGACATATTTGATTGATTAAAAAATGATCTACCAAATCCATCTTTATCGGCAAACATTTCACTTTGATNCGGNAAGTTTGCTCCACCAGAATCTACTAAATAAATACAAGGCANCCTGTTCTCCAAAGCTATTTCCTGGGCTCTAAGATGTTTCTTCACAGTNATTGGATATAAAGTACCACCTTTAACCGTGGCATCATTTACAATTAAAACACATTCTCTGCCTTCAATTCTTCCTATCCCTGTTATTAAACCAGAACCTGGCGCCTCATTATTATAAAGATTCAAGGCTGCCAGTGGAGAAAATTCTAGAAAAGGTGATCCTGGATCTATTAAATTATCAATTCGATCTCGAGGAAGTAATTTTCCTCTACTTAGATGTCTTTCTACTGCTTCTGCAGGTCCAGTCTTAACAGAACTGATTTTATTCTTCAGATCAGAAACTAATTTTGTCATTATATTCTTATTTTGAATATAATTCTTAGAACTTTTATCTACTACACTTTCAATTACATCAACCATATTTTTCTCAGTTTATAATTATTTAAATTTCTCTATTGCTATAGCTGTAGCNTCTCCACCTCCTATACANAAAGAAGCAACACCCTTATCTAAGTTNTATTTCTCCAAAGCAGTAATTAAAGTTGCTATTATTCTTGCTCCAGAAGTGCCCACTGGATGACCTAAAGCACAAGCACCACCATGAATATTAACTATATCTGCAGATAAGCTTAAGTCTTTCATAGCTGCCATTGGAACTACAGCGAATGCTTCATTTATTTCAAACAAATCTACATCATTAAGTTTCCAACTTGCTTTTTCTAGTACTTTTTTAATTGCGCCAATTGGAGCTGTTGTGAACCAGGCAGGTTCTTGGCTATTGGTAGAATGGGATATAATTCTAGCTAAAGGTTTTATATTTCTTTTTTCTGCTTCTTCCAAAGTCATAATCACTAGAGCCGCTGCTCCATCAGATATAGATGAAGAATTAGCCGCAGTTACTGTTCCATCTTTCTTAAAAGCAGGTCTCAAATTAGGAATTTTAGAAATATCTACCGTAAAGGGCTGTTCATCATTAAATACTTCNGTTTCTCCTTTACGGGTTTTAATTTGAACAGGAACAATTTCATTTTTAAACGTTCCATCCTCATTTGCTTTCTTTGCCCTTTTTAAAGAACGAATAGCAAATTCATCTTGTTGTTCTCTAGTAAATTGATAAGCCTCAGCAGTATCCTCCGCATAAGTACCCATCAATCTCCCTGGCTCATAAGCATCCTCTAATCCGTCAATAAACATATGATCCTTGACTTCCCCATGTCCCATTCTAAGACCTGCTCTTACTTTTGGTAAAATATANGGAGTATTGGACATACTTTCTATTCCACCTGCTACAGAAATATTACTAGAGCCAGCAATGATTTGATCGTTTGCTATCATCGCAGACCGCATACCAGAACCGCACATTTTATTGATCGTGGTAGCTCCTGTGCTTACTGGAATATTAGCACCAATAGCAGCTTGTCTTGCAGGAGCCTGACCCATACCAGCAGGCAGAACACATCCCATTATCACATCATCCACATCTTCGGGTTTTAAATTAGATTTTTTTATTGCTGCTTGAATAGCAATGCTACCCAAACTAGGAGCGGACATAGTTGAAAGAACACCTTGAAAGCTTCCCATAGGTGTCCTCGCGACTCCAGTTATGACTACATCTTTTTTATTCAAATCAACCTCCAATAATTATTTACACTGATTTATACAAATTATGAATTGAGACTGGCACATTTGCTGAGACTCTTNGCTGTTATCTTCTCTCTGCAAACATATATCTTGTCTTCTTATACACAACCTAGCACACATTTTTATTTCTGTTGCCCGTTCCTCTGGATCATAAGGAAAATCTGGTATTTGTTCCTCCGCATATAAATTGGAATTTATCATCAATGTAATAAAAAATATAAATATCAAAGATAATAAACTAGAAAACAACCTTGTCATTAAGCAGTTTCCTCAAAAATCTCTCTTCCTATCAACATACGTCTTATTTCNCTAGTACCTGCACCAATTTCATATAATTTAGAATCTCTTAATAATCTTGCAACTGGATAATCATTAATATACCCATTCCCACCTAATATTTGTATCGCCTGAAGAGCTATTTCAGTACATCTTTCGGCAGTATATAATATTACCCCCGCAGAATCTTTTCTAGTTGTTTCTTTTCTATCACAAGCCTTCGCTACATTATAAGCNTAAGATTTACAGNCATTCATNGTTGTNTAAATATCTGCCAACTTTCCNTGAATNAGCTGAAAATTACCTATAGGCTGATTAAATTGTTTTCTTTCATGAACATAAGGAACAATAATATCCCAGCAGTTTTGCATAACNCCNAATGGNCCTCCNGCTANAACNACTCGTTCATAATCCAGACCACTCATTAATACTTTTGCACCTTCATTAACATTTCCTAAAATATTTTCTTTTGGAACCACACAATCATTAAAAACTAACTCACATGTATTAGATCCTCTCATTCCAAGTTTATCAAGTTTTTGAGCAGTCGAAAAACCAGAAAAATCTTTTTCTATAATAAAAGCAGAAATCCCCTTTGAACCTGCATTTTTATCTGTTTTTGCATATACAACTAAAACATCCGCATCGGGTCCATTTGTAATCCACATCTTAGTGCCATTTAGGAGATAGTGATCGTTTTTTAAAACAGCCTGTGTACTCATTCCTACCACATCAGATCCTGCTCCAACCTCACTCATGGCAAGAGCTCCAATTTTTTTTCCTTCTATAAGACCTGGCAAGTATTTTTCCCGTTGCTGATCATTTCCATTTAAACGAATCTGATTTACACAAAGATTTGAATGTGCACCATAAGATAAACCCACTGAGGCTGACGCTCTACTTATTTCTTCTACCACCACTATATGCTCTAAATATCCTAGTCCGCTTCCTCCCCATTTTTCTTCAACTGTAACACCTAATATTCCTAGTTTTCCCATTTTTTCCCACAAATCAGAAGGAAAATCATTTTTCTTATCTATTTCAGCAGCCCTCGGAGCTATTTCATTATCTGAAAAACTCTTAACGGTTTCCCTAATCATATTTGCAGTTTCTCCTAGATCAAAATTCAAATCTTCGTTTCTATTGCTAATCATTAAGAATCCTCTATAAAATTTAATTCACTAACATAATATAAGCTAGACCTAAAAATGCAAAAAATCCAACTACATCTGTGACCGTAGTTAACAAAACAGAAGCCCCTACTGCAGGGTCAACTTTGAAACGGTGGAGTAAAATTGGAATTGCTGCTCCAAAAAGACCTGCAACAAATAAATTAAATAACATTGCAAGAGCTATAACGATTCCTAAGCCACGTTCTCCAAACCAAAAAGCAGCAAGTAAACCCACTATTACAGCAAAAATTACTCCATTATATACTCCCACTAATATTTCTTTACCAAAAACGTTTAACGCATTAGAAGCATTTAGCTCTCTAGTTGCAAGAGCCCTCACCGCAACTGTTAAAGTTTGGGTTCCCGCATTTCCACCCATTGATGCCACTATTGGCATCAATATAGCTAAGGCTACAATTTGTTTGATGGTACCTTCAAAAATTCCAATAGTAATTGATGCAAGAACTGCCGTAAATAAATTTACAAATAACCAAGGAAACCTTCCTCTAGCTGTCTGCCATGCCGCTAAATATAAATCAGTATCACCACTTACGCCAGCCAACTTCAACATATCTTCTTCAGCTTCTTCTTGAATTACTTCAACTACATCATCTACGGTAATCATTCCTATTAGTCTGTTTTGTGAATTCACTACAGGAGCTGACGTTAGATCGTATTGTTCAAACAGATAAGCTATATCTTCTTGATCCATATTTACGGGGACCAGTATAGGATCGTCAGTCATAATTTTTTCTAAGACTATGTCTCTTTTACTTCTCATCATTGTATAAAGAGGTACTGTTCCTACTGGGGAATGTCTCGGATCAACAACAAATATAGAATAAAATTTATCTGGAACTTTTGCAGATCCTCTTAGATAATCTATTACTTGTCCCACTGTCCAATACCTTGGAACCGCAACATAATCTCTTTGCATTAACCGACCAGCCGTCATCTCAGGAAACTCTAAGGCTTGAACAATTAATTTTCTAGGTTCAGACTTTATTTGTTTTAAAAGAGGATCTCTTCTCTCTACTTCAATACTATCTATGATATAAGCAGCATCATCGGTATCCATTTTGCCTAAGAGATCTCCTAGCACTCCAGGTTTATAATTTTCTATTACATCATTTAAAACTTGTTCATCTAAGGATGCCAACGTTTCTGCTGGAAGCCCATCCTGTAGATGGGAAGCCAGGCTTCTTCTATGCTCTTCCCCCAACATTTCAAAAAGGTCTGCTATATCTGCTGGATGAAGAGATAAAACCTTGTCTTTTAGAAACTTTATATCCAAAGAATTAATATTTTCTCGAACCTCATTAACAAAATCTCTTGAAATACCAAAACCCAAAACAACTTCCTTTTTATTATTTTCATTAAATTTATTTTCAAAAGAATTTTTCATTTTACTACCTAAAATTCCATTAAGTTGTTCTGATTTAAATCAAAAAATATGATAATATACTTTAACTCTAACTATAAATTATTGCTAGGTCATCAATATGAATAGTTTATACATGAATAATAATAAAGTTATAAATAAAAATAATACTTTAGAATGGAAAANAAGNGCAAAGAAAATACTATACTCAGATGCAGTAAGAATAATGGAAGATAGAGTAAGGAATATCCATAACAAAAAGTCTTCTGAATGTGTCTGGTTACTNGAGCATCCTGCTGTTTATACCTGTGGAACAAGTGCATTAAATACAGACATTTTAAATTCTGGTAATATCCCTATTATAAAAACAAAACGAGGAGGCAAGGTAACCTTTCACGGCCCGGGACAAAGAGTGGTATATATAATGTTAAATTTAAATTTAAGAAAAAAGGACATAAAACTTTATATAAATATGCTTGAAAAATGGTGTATCACTACACTAAGAAAATTTGATATAGACGCATTTTCCGTAAAAGATAGAACAGGCATTTGGGTTAATANTAATTATGGCGAATCAAAAATTGGTGCNATAGGAGTAAGAGTTAGCCGTTGGGTTACCTACCACGGAATTTCTGTAAATATAAATACAAATTTAAGTGCTTATGAAGGAATTAATGCATGTGGATTAGAAGATTTTTCTACAACCTCTATTCAAGCAATGGGATACAAAATTAAGATGAGTGATTTCGATCAAAAATTAAAAGAAACTTTTTTTAATTTTTTTTAATAGCTTTCAAATATCATAAGAAAAAAAACCGCATATTTCTTTTGCCAATAGTTGAGGCTGTTCCAAGGCTGCAAAATGCCCTCCTTTTGACATTTTTNTCCACCTTTTTATATTGATATATGTTTTATCTGCTAATANTTTTTTAGGTCTGAGCATTTCCTTTGGAAATTCAGCATAACCAACAGGGACACTGATCGTCTTTCCTTCAGGAATAAACCATGGTCTATGATTTCTAGCATAATAAGGCCAAAATGATGAACCAATCGCACCACTAAACCAATATAAACAAATATTTGCTAACATTTTATCAAAAGACACAGAGTTTTCCGGAACACCTTTACAATCTGTCCACTCATAAAATTTTTCACATATCCATGCAGCAAGACCAGCAGGTGAATCTGATAACGCATAGGCTAAAGTTTGTGGNCGAGAACCTTGGATTGCTTGATAACCCATTCCTTCTGATTTCCAGNTTTNAACNTGATNNATNTAATCTTGTTCCTCAGGAGAAAAAATATGNNTATTNNTANATTNTCTTCTTAAGGCCAGCATATTTAGATGTAAACCTATGATATTTTCTGGATACTTATAGCTGATTCTTGAACCAACCATTGCTCCCCAGTCTCCTCCTTGAATACAAAATTTATTATAAGAGAGTTTTTTTATCATTAACTCAGTTAATAGGTCAGCAATTTCTTCTACTCCAAACCTTTTTTGATTAGGAGCAAAAGATAGTCCAAAACCGGGCAAAGAAGGAGCCACTACTGTAAAAGCAACATCCGAATTAATTCCATATTTTTTAGGATCTGAAAGCATAGGAATAATATCAAGAAACTCAAAAATAGATCCTGGCCATCCATGCATTAACAGTAAAGGAAAAACTTTTTTTCCTTTACCTTCAGAATAAATAAAATGTATATCGATATCCGAGATATTTGTTTTAAACTGAGGAAAAGCATTTAGTTCTGCTTCCGATTTTTTCCAATCAAAATTTTTTTTCCAATATTCTAATATTGTCTTAAACCAATTTAAATCGGTTCCACTCAGCCATGGTTCTCCTGGTGGTTGATCTGGTAATCTTGTATTATCTAAACGAGAATATAATTCTAATAATTCANTCTCGGTAATATTTAATAAATATGGTTTAATATTNGCAGACATGTTTATCATATGAATGACATTAACTGTTGATCTACAAAAACTGCATCATTTTCTTTAATAAATATTTCTGATACTTCNGAATCTTTTTCTGCTTTAATAATATTTTCCATTTTCATAGCATCTAATATTATTAGATCTTCACCTATCTTNATTTTTTGTCCTTTTTTAACTAATATCTTGACCACCCTACCGGGCATGGGAGAAANCAGTGTTTGNTCTGTNTCAATTGAAACTTTCTCGGGAATACCCTTTTTTAAATTGTATTCATCAAGACTANTAACACNTACAAATCCATCATATCCAGAATACTTAACTCTATATCCTCCAGTAACTTTTTTATATTGAACATAGTATTCCTCGTTTTCCAAAGTCACTTGTATTAAAGAACTTCTGAAAANCGGTTTTATTCCGACCAAAAATTTTTTCGAACTGCTCTTTATCTCTATTAGATGATCACCATCCTCACATGAATTTATAAATTTATATNTAAATAAAAAATCTTTATCTCCCAAACTAGCACAAAATTCTCCAATTTTTTTCATCCCTATATACATTTCTCTATTAACTTCTATTGCTTTTATTGATATAGATGACAAAGCTACCAATAACATAACTTCATTTTTTACTTCATTTCCTATAAAACCAGACTTATACTCCTGATCAATAAACCCTGTATTCAGTTTGCCAGAAATAAAAGCTTTGTTATTTATGACATTATTTAAGAATGAGATATTGTTAGAAATCCCGTTTAAAACAAACATATTCAAAGCATTTACGAGTTTCTTTCTTGCATCCTCTCTATTTTTCCCATGGGTTATTAACTTTGCCATCATAGGATCATAATAAATACTAATCTCATTTCCTTCAGTTACACCTGAATCCAATCTAATCTCAAATTCAGAATCTTGTTTAGTAACTGGAGATAAAAAAGAAGTTATTCTACCTGTTGAAGGCAAAAAATTATGAAAAGGATCCTCAGCATAAATCCTGGCCTCAATAGACCAGCCCTTTAACTTTACATCCGATTGTTTGATTTTNAGTGTCTGTTTGTANGCAATCCTTATCATTTNTTCTACTAAATCTATGTCTGCAACTAATTCTGTGACAGGATGTTCAACCTGNAATCTAGTATTCATTTCTAAAAAATAAAAAGACTGATCTGATGATGCAACAAATTCAACTGTACCCGCACTATAATAATTTACGGCTTTAGCCAGCATAAGCGCCTGCTCTCCCATTTTTTTTCTCATCCTATCTCCTACTAACGGNCTAGGACACTCCTCAATTATTTTTTGATGTCTTCTTTGAATTGAACATTCACGTTCTCCCANGTATACCATATTTCCTTTTGTGTCCGCTAAGATTTGGATTTCTATATGTCTTGGATTGGTTATAAACTTCTCNATAAATACCCTATCATCTCCAAAAGCATGTTTAGCCTCATTTTTAGCGCTCTTAAATCCAGATTCTAAATCTCCTTCATTTTTTGCGAGCCTCATCCCTTTGCCTCCGCCTCCAGCNGAAGCTTTAATCATGACGGGATATCCAATCTTTTTAGCTTCTTTTTTAGCTAAAGAAAGATTAGAAATTGCCTTTTCTCCTCCAGGAATTACATTTAATCCTGCAGTTCTTGCTATTTTTTTAGACTCTATTTTATCNCCCATAGTTTTAATTGACTTAAATGAAGGACCTATAAAAACTATTCCTGCCTTAGCCAATCCTAATACAAAATCTGCATTCTCAGATAAAAAGCCATATCCAGGATGAACAGCATTTACGTTTAATTTTTTTGCAATTTTGATAATTTTTTCAATATTTAAATAACTATTGGTGGACTCTGCTGGACCTATATGGACTATTTCATCCATAAAACTTAAATGCATAGCTCTTGCATCTGCATCAGAATAAATTCCNACGGTAGCAATACNCATTTTTTTGCACGTTCTTGCAATTCTACANGCTATTTCTCCTCTATTCGCAATCAATATTTTCTTAAACATACTTGNTCTCTTAATTATAATGGAATATTGCCATGTTTTTTGGTGGGATTTGAAAGCTTTTTTGTTTTAAGTAATTCTAATGATCTATATATCCTGAANCGAGTGTCATGTGGAANAATAATATCATCAATATATCCTCTAGCAGCAGCACTAAAAGGATTTGAGAATTTTTTTTGATATTCTTTACTCTTTTTAATTATTTCCTTTTTATCAGAACCTCTAAAAATAATTTCTACAGCGCCTTTAGAACCCATGACTGCTATTTCAGCAGTAGGCCATGCATANTTTACGTCACCTCTTAAATGCTTTGATGACATTACGTCATATGCACCACCATAGGCTTTTCTAGTAATAACTGTAATTTTAGGNACCACAGCTTCCGCNTATGCATATAATANTTTTGCTCCATGTAATATTATTCCATTATATTCTTGTGAAGTTCCTGGCAAAAAACCAGGNACATCAACCAGAGTAANAATAGGGATATTAAAACAATCACAAAAACGAATAAACCTTGCTGCTTTTCNAGAAGAATCTATATCTAAGCAACCAGCTAATACCATCGGTTGATTTGCTACGATACCTACTGGNTTTCCTCCAATACGCCCAAAACCTACTATAATATTTTTTGCATAATTTGTCTGTATCTCAAAGAAATNTTCTTCATCTATTATGNTTAGGACTAATTCTTTCATATCATAAGGTGTATTAGAGTTTTGTGGAATTAAAGTATCTAAATTGTAGGCCTTTCTAGATATAGGATCTNTCGTCTTTTTAAATGGAGGCATTTCTAAATTTGAGAGAGGTAAAAAATCAAAAAGTCTTCTTGTTTCTTCTAATGCTAATATATCATTTTCAAATGATAGATCTGCTACACCTGACTTTTGAGTATGACTATTTGTCCCTCCTAGCTCTTCTGCACTAACATCTTCATGAGTAACCGTTTTTACAACATCTGGGCCAGTTACAAACATATAGGAGGAATCGTCTACCATAAATATAAAGTCTGTCATAGCAGGAGAATAAACGGCTCCTCCTGCACAAGGTCCCATAACTATTGATATCTGAGGAATTACGCCTGATGCTAGTACATTTCTTTGAAACACTTCTGCGTAACCTCCAAGAGAAGCAACCCCTTCTTGAATTCTAGCTCCACCAGAATCATTTAAACCTATTACTGGGCAACCTACTTTCATAGCTTGATCTAAAATTTTACAAATTTTTTCAGCATGAGTCTCACTTAAAGAGCCCCCATATACAGTAAAATCCTGACTAAAAACGAAAACAGATCTTCCATTGATTTTGCAATGCCCTGTCACNACTCCATCNCCNGGAATAATATTTTTATNCATTCCAAAATCTTTNCTTCTATGCTCTACAAACATATCATATTCTTCAAAAGAACCTTTATCTGCTAAAAGATNAATNCGNTCTCTAGCACTTAGTTTTCCTTTAGCATGCTGCGCATCNAGGCGTTTTTTTCCTCCNCCTTTTACAGCTTTTTTTCTTTTATTTTCGAGCTCTTNTGTAATTTTATTCAAAAATAAATACTCCTATATTTTTATTCTAATCTTAAAGCATTTAAATAATTAGAGGCTTTATGTATATCAGCACTAATAGCTTCTCGTCTATTACTTGCTTCAGAATCCTTTCCCCATCTAGACAACTGATATGATTCTTCTAACTGACTTNCCCTAAATGCCTCTTCACAAGTTANCNTAGAATCACACAATGCAAGTGAAATTACAAGCGAACCNGTTAACTGACAAAGAGTACTTATACCTGACAATTTAAAAATATCACAACCTACTAGTATCTCTTTTATAATTTGGACATNGTTTTTATTCTGTATTAAGGGTTCAAAAGAATATGAATAATTTAATTCAACAGAATAAGTTTTTTTNATCCATTTTAAAAGTGGTTTCCAANTNTCAATTTGTAGTTGCAATAAACTTTTAGGTGTCTTTGAAAAATAGCAGATTGTATCACTATGAATTTGNGATNCAATTTTATTAATAAAACTATCTTTATCTTTAATAATTTTATCTATAGCAGAATTAGTTATTTTGATGTAAGTCACCGAGCCATTGAGAGTAGTTTTTTTATTTAATTCTGTTAAAATAAGTTGAACTATTTTCTTATAAGGAATTGATATTANATTNNCATCTGGAGTTTTCAAGAATTTATTGTTCTTCTCAATCAAAAAATTAGAGTTTCTTTNAACAATTGTAANAGNACCATTTTTAATTTCTTTAGACATTAACATTTNCTGCTAAAAATTTTTAAAATTTATTACATTGAAGATTTTTAATATATGAGAAGGGAAAGGAGCTTTTATCCTAATTGTTATTCCCTCTAAGTCAGGGACTCCTACTTCTCTTGCATGCAGACACATATTAGTAATATACATTTTTATTTCTTCAGAAATTAAATTTTTAATTTTATATTTTTTATCTCCTACTATAGGGCAACCCAAATGGTAAGAATGAGCCCTTAATTGATGTTTTCTCCCAGTCAAAGGAATAAACTCAACCACAGATAATAAATTTTCTTTAAACTTTCCTTTCCATAAAGTATTATATTCTGTTACAGCCTCCTTAGCTTCTTTATTATTAATTTGCTCAATAGGAACTTTTATAGTGCCACTTTTTTTAGGAAATTTACCATAAACAAGTGCCACATAACTTTTTTTTATTTCTCTATTTTTGAAAGCTAATGTTAATCTCCTTGCTGATTGAGGGTTTCTTGCTAGTAGTAAAACGCCACTAGTGTCTTTGTCTAACCTATGTACCAACTGAGGTCTGAATTCTAATCCAAATTGAAGATGTTCTAGAATACCATCTATGTGGTGTTCTATTTTACTTCCTCCCTGAACAGATATTCCCGCTGGTTTATTTATTGCTAGAATATTATCGTCTTTATAAAGAATATCATTATTTATAATACTTTCTGATAATACCAATGATTTTTTATTATCTGTTTGAATTTTTTTACTAGAAATATAAAAATAGGGAATTCTAACTCTATCTCCGAGTTCCAAACGTTTTGAACCTTTTACTCTGCCTCCATTCACTCGTATTCGACCTGTTCTTAATAGCTTTTGTATGAAAAAAAAATTTAATCCCCTACAACGATTGGATATAAATTTATCTAATCTTATACTNACATCATGTGATTTTATGANAAATATTCCTGAGTTGTAACTCATATTTTATCCAATTAAACGAAAAATATTAATACCTACAAAAAATCCGCCAATTGATAATACCAATGATAAAAGTATATATATTATAGCTACAAAATATTGTCCCTTTTCAGTAATATAAAACACCTCTANTGCAAATGTTGAAAAAGTAGTAAATGCTCCNAAAATTCCTACNTGTAGNAAGNNTTTCATATTTTCACTGATTAGCGGATCCTTCAGAGACCAAGCAATTAAGATTCCTAACAAAAATGACCCTACAATATTGCAAAGAATNACTCCTAAAGGCATCAATATTAATGAAAAATTAGCTAAAACAGTTACTANNATATACCTTAAAACTGCCCCTATAGCTCCTCCTAAAGCGACTGCCATAATGGAAGCCATGTTACACATCCCTCTTTAAAATAAGAATTAATTAACAAAGCTATTTTAACACAGATTATTTAAAATGAAATTCTATAGTTGAATAAAAATTAATAGTCTTAGGCTAAATAAGTAAAATTAGGCATTCTCTTTNGTTTCTNAATCTTCTTTTTTAGGCTCTACTNGNCCACTATCAAGACCCTTAGCTTCTAAATTCCTATCAATTAATTCTATGAAAGCCATGGGCGCANAATCTCCATATCTATTTCCTGCTTTAATAATTCTNGTATAACCACCTTGTCTAGAAGAATAGCGTTCCGCAATCTCACCAAATAACTTATCTATTTTTGCGTCTGGAGATAATTTTGCCATAGCTTGTCTTCTAGAATGAAGCGTNCCCTTTTTGCCTAATGTAATTAATTTTTCGACTATAGGNCNCAATTCCTTAGCTTTAGCTANCGTAGTACGAATCTGTTCATGTTTTAATAAAGAAGCAGCCATATTTGCAAACATTGACTTGCGATGAGAACTAGTGCGGTTTAACTTTCTGTGTGCTACTCTATGTCTCATATTTAAAGTCCTTCCATTAATTCAACTAGTATAAATTTTAATACTGATCTTCCAGTTTTTTTGCAAGCTCCTCTATGTTATCAGGAGGCCATTCCTCAACAGTTTGTCCAAGATTAAGGCCCATTGTAGATAACACTTCCTTGATTTCATTAAGAGACTTTCTTCCAAAATTTGGAGTTCTTAACATTTCATTTTCTGTTTTTTGTACCAAATCCCCTATATAAACTATATTATCATTTTTAAGACAATTAGCAGATCTTACTGATAGTTCCAGCTCATCAACTTTCTTCAGCAAGTTTGGATTGTAAAGAGACTCTACTGATACGTCTTCTTCTTTTATTTCTGGTTCGGGTTCTTCAAAATTTACAAACATATTTAGCTGCTCAATTAGCACTCTGGAAGAAAGAGCTACTGCTTCTTCAGGAGTTACTGTACCATCAGTTTCAACATCCAGTAGTAAACGATCAAAATCAGTATCTTGACCAACTCTAGCATTTTCAACCTTATAGGATACATTTCTAACAGGACTAAAGATTGCATCAATAGGAATATAACCTATAGAAGCATCTACAGGTCTATTATCCACAGCCGTAGCGTATCCTCTTCCAGTATTTATGGTAAATTCAATTTTAAGATTTGAGCCTTTGTCCAAATGACATAAAACTAATTCAGTATTTTTAATTTCTACATTTGCAGAACTTTGTATCATACCAGCCGTAACCTCACATGGACCCTCAGCACTAAGTGAAACGATTGTAATATCATCAACATGAGATTTCACTACAATATTTTTTATGTTTAATATCAAATCAACTACATCTTCCTTTACACCTTGTATAGTAGAAAACTCATGTAGTACATTATCAATTTTTATAGCTGTTATGGCTGCCCCTTGCAAAGTAGACAGTAAAACTCTTCGCAAAGCATTTCCTAGTGTTAAACCATATCCCCTTTCTAACGGCTCAGCTATGACAGTGCCTCTATTATTATCNCCTTTAGTTGAAATACTAACATTACTGGGTTTAATTAAATCACTCCAATTTTTTTCTATCACTTCTAATTCCCTAACTTTATGTTAAATGTATAATTAAAATCTATTTAGTTTATAAGAAAATTGTTTTAAACTCGTCTACGCTTTGGNGGTCTACACCCATTATGAGGAATAGGAGTCACATCTCTAATCGATGTGATTCCAAATCCAACCGTCTGAAGGGCTCTAAGAGCCGATTCCCTCCCNGACCCAGGTCCACTTACCTNAATTTCAAGTGTTTTTAACCCATGCTCTTGTGCTTTTTTTCCTGCATCTTCAGCTGCTAACTGCGCAGCAAANGGCGTAGATTTTCTTGACCCCTTAAAACCTTGAGCCCCCGCAGAAGACCAAGCTACAGCATTGCCTTGATGATCCGTTATCGTAATAATAGTGTTATTAAATGTAGAATTAACATGTGCTATTCCAGAGGTTATATTCTTCTTTTCTTTCTTCTTTTTTGTTTCTCTTACTGCCATTATTTACCCTCTTTTACTTAGGTTGTTTTTTTACCTGCTATTGCCATACCTCTTCCTTTGCGAGTCCTAGCATTAGTATTAGTTCTTTGACCCCTTACAGGAAGGCCCTTTCTATGTCTTATTCCTCTATAACATCCAGAATCCATTAACCTTTTAATATTAATGGATATGGTACTTCTCAAATCTCCTTCTACAGAATTTTTAGAAACTATATTTCTGATATTAGTGAGTTCNTTATCTGTAAGAGCGTTTAGTCTTCTTTTAGAATCAATTCCTGCTTCCTCAACAATCTTTTTTGCACTACTTTTTCCTATTCCGTACACATACGTTAAAGCAATTTCAACTCTTTTATTTGCAGGTANGTTTACTCCAGCTATTCTTGCCAATTCACCTTCTCCTAATTATTATTAGACCATACTTAAATTAGGGTCTGAAATTATAGTCTCTTAGCTATCAAGTCAATAATAACTATTTTCTTTTTTTATTAAATCTAATATGTGTTTTGTTACTTTATCAATNGGTGCTAATCCATTTACAGAATTTAANACGTTTTNCTCTNGATAATATGGNATAAGAGGTTCTGTTTCACAATGATAAGCCTTAATTCTAGCAGTGGCAGTTTTTTTATTATCATCTTTTCTTCTGATAAAATCACCAGATCCACAAACATCACATATATTTTTAATTTCTGTTCTCAGACTAACATCATTATAACCTGTCCCACATAGCTTACATGTGAATCTTCCTATAATTCTGTTTATCAGCTCAATATCATCTGCCCCAAATTCTATAACAGCATCAATCACAAGACCATTTGTTTCTAATATTTTATCAAGCATTTTTGCTTGAGTTATAGTACGAGGAAAACCGTCTAAAATAAATCCACCATTACAATCTTCTAAGTTTATTCTTTCCTGAATTATATTTGCAACTATATCATCCGATACCAAATTCCCTTTTTCCATAACTTCTGCTGCTAGTTTACCAGTTTTTGTATTTAAACTCACAGCCTCTCTCAACATATCTCCAGTAGACAAATGAGGACAGTTTATTTTGTCAGAAAGAATTTTAGCTTGAGTACCTTTACCACATCCTGGTGGACCAAATAATATTACTATCATTGCATTCGGCCTCTTAGTTTTGATTTTTTAATTAAACCTTCATATTGCTGGGCTATAAGATGCGAATGTATTTGCGCTACAGTATCCATTGTTACATTAACTACTATTAAAAGACTTGTACCTCCGAAGTAAAAAGGAACTGCATATTTAGATATTAATATTTCTGGTAATATACAGATAGCGCTCAAGTATGCTGCTCCAACAACTGTAAGCCTAGTAAGAACATAATCTATATATACAGCAGTGTTTTCACCTGGCCTAATGCCAGGAACAAATCCGCCATTTTTTTTTAAATTTTCTGCGGTATCAGTAGGGCTAAATACAACAGAAGTATAAAAAAAAGCAAAAAATACTATAGCAGATATATACAAAGCCAAATATAAGGGCTGCCCTCTTCCTAATAAAGAGGTTACATCCATTAACCATCCTGGGCCTGATCCTGCATTAAAACTTAATGCCGTAACAGGTAAAAGAAGTATAGAAGAAGCAAATATAGGTGGAATAACTCCTGCCGTATTGAGCTTCAAAGGTAGATGACTTGAATCTCCCCCAAACATTTTCATTCCTACTTGCCTTTTAGGATACTGTATGAGGATCCTTCTTTGTGCTCTTTCTATGTATACTATAAAACCAATAACAATCACTGCCATGATTAAAATTAGTAAAATAAACGCACCTGATAGTGCTCCAGTTTTTCCCAATTCTAATGTACTAACTAGGGCGATAGGAAGATTTGCCACAATCCCTGCCATTATGATTAAAGAAATTCCGTTGCCTATACCGCGCGCCGTAATCTGTTCTCCTAACCACATCAGGAAAATAGTCCCGCCTGTTAATGTAACAACTGTAGTAAACTTGAAAAATAATCCTGGGTTAGCTACAGCAGGTCCTGAAGAAGAAGTGACTCCTTCCAAACCTGTTGCTATCCCTAGAGCTTGAACTGCTGCCAATAACACGGTTCCGTACCTTGTATATTGAATTATTTTTTTTCTTCCCGATTCTCCTTCTTTTTTTAGAGCAGCCAGATGAGCGGAAACCGTTGTCATCAATTGAATAATAATAGAAGCCGATATGTATGGCATTATATTTAATGCAAAGATGGTCATTCGACTGAGAGCACCTCCTGCAAACATATCAAACATACCCAGAATACCACCTGAGTTTTGTTGAAATATATCGCTTAGTGCTTGAGCATCTATTCCGGGTAAAGGAATATAGGTACCCAATCTATAAACAATTAGAGCGCCCAGAGTAAACCAAATTCTCTTTTTTAATTCTGTCGCCTTTGCCAAAGCCCCAAAATTTACTGATGAGGCTAACTGTTCTGCAGCAGATGCCATTTTATACTCTTTAAGTTGTTAATCACCAAAAATTCCAATACTATTCTGACTTGTCTTCTGTAGCACCATTATTTTTGCCCACAATTTTTTTAGATTCAGAAATTACATTAACAGTTCCTCCTGATTTTTTAACTGCATCCCTTGCAGACTTAGAAATTGCAGACAATTCTATTTTTATGCTTGATTTTAAGTTCCCATTTCCTAGTAATTTTAGATCCTTATGATCTTTAGTCAGTATACCTGCTTCTTTTANAACCTCTTTATCAATCTTTTTACTTATATTAATTTTTCCTTGATCNATAGCTTTTTGCAAATCTGATAAATTTATTATTTCGAATGATTTTCTAAAATAATTATTAAAGCCGTGTTTTGGTAGACGACGATGCAGAGGCATTTGCCCACCTTCAAAACCTTTAATTGAAACACCTGATCTAGATTTTTGTCCTTTATGACCCCTACCAGAAGTTTTTCCTGTTCCAGAACCGATCCCTCTTCCTATTCTTTTTTTACTGGGCCTAGCAAATTTATTATTATTAAGATTATTTAATCTCATTATACATTCCCTAATTAACTACTTCTTAGTCTCTTTTTGAACAGAAACNAAGTGTCTTACCTTTTTTACCATTCCTCTTACTGAAGGTGTATCTTCTAATATACTAGTACGATTAATTTTATTTAAATTAAGCCCAATAAGAGTTTTTTTCTGATAAGACTTCCTACCTATGGGACTAGANATTTGAGTAATTTTTATNTTTGAACTATCCATTGTTATTTTCTTCCAAATTTTCTTTATCAGTTTTCTTTATATCTTTCTTACCTACAACCGAACTCACCTTTAATCCTCTTCTAGCTGCTACCTGTCTGGGNGATTGTAAGCTTGTCAAAGCTTTAAATGTGGCCCTCACCATATTGTAGGGATTAGCTGTNCCTTGTGATTTCGTAACTACGTCTTGTACTCCTAAAGTTTCAAACACAGCACGCATTGGTCCTCCTGCAATAATCCCTGTTCCAGCGGGAGCTCTACGAACTAAAACTTTTGCTGCTCCATGAGTTCCTATTACATCATGATGCACTGTCCTACCTTCTCTTAAAGGTACCCTAATCATTGATTTTTTTGCTTTATCCGTNGCCTTCCTTATAGCTTCTGGTACTTCTTTAGCTTTACCTGAAGCAAAACCAACTCTACCTTTAGCATCACCAGCTACTACTAATGCCGCAAAACCAAAACGCCTTCCTCCTTTTACTACCTTAGCAACTCTATTTATTCCAACGAGTTTATCTAAAAGACCATCNCCTTCATTTTGGTTTTTTTTACCTCTTACCATTTTATGCTCCTATTAAATCTAAAAATTTAAACCACTGGCTCTAGCAGANTCTGCTAGTGCTTTTATTCTTCCATGNTATAAATATCCTCCTCTATCAAAAACCACTTCTTTTACTCCTAAATCTTTAGCCTTTATAGCTAATAATTCGCCTANTGTTATNGCNGCCTTCTTNTTTCCACCAAATACCTTCTCTTTTTTAAACTGCTTATCTAAAGTTGATACTGAAAATAANGTTTTTCCTGTTTTGTCATCGATAACTTGAGCATATATATTTTGATTAGAGCGATAAACACATAGTCTGGGCTTATCTAGAGAATATTTCTTTAAATTATATCTATTCCTATTTTTTCTTCTTATCTGTAACTCTTTANATCTTGCTGGCATACTTTTTATNCCTTTATTTTTTCTTTCCTTCTTTTCTTCTTATATATTCGCCTTCATAACTTACTCCCTTACCCTTATATGGTTCAGGTTTTCTTAGAGCNCTAATTTCTGATGCGAATTGACCAACTCTTTGCTTATTTGCTCCAAAAATATGAATTTCTGTTTGTTTAGGACATTTAACAGAAATATCTTCTGGAATTCCTACTTTAATATCATGACTATAACCCAGCTGTAATTGTAATACTCCTGANTCTACAGAAGCTCTATATCCAACACCATTTACNTGNAGAATNCTAGTGAAACCCTCACTTACCCCTTTTACCATATTATCTATCAAACTACGAGTAAGCCCCCATTCTGACTTTGATTGTTTATCTTCNCTCAATATTTTAACTTCTATTTTCTTTTCAGAAGGTTCAAGCTCTATTCGATCCGATATATGCATACTTAGCGAACCTTGTTTCCCTTTAATCAAGAGCTTTTTCCCCTCAATAAATAACTCCACACCTTCTGGAATTTCAACTGGATTTTTACCTACTCTAGACATTTTTATTCCTCAAAACACACTACATAAAATTTCACCGCCTACATTTNTTNTACGAGCATCATGATCAGTCATTACNCCANTAGATGTAGACACAATTGCTATCCCCAGTCCTCCGTATACCCGGATTAATTCTTTACTTGAAGAATAATTTCTTAANCCCGGACGNGATNCNCTNTTTATCTCCTTTATCACAGANNTACCCTCAAAATACTTTAATTCTATAGATATTATATTTTTNCCTATANCATTTTCTTTTTTATTATAACCTCTTATAAATCCTTCCTTGAGTAACACTTTTAAAACAGAAATTTTCAAATTAGAATCCGGGCATTCAACAACTAATTTTTTTGCATTTATTCCATTTCTAATTCTAGTTAACATATCTGCTAAAGGGTCTGTCATTGCCATAATTAATTCTCCTACCAACTTGCCTTTGTCATTCCAGGCACCTGCCCCTTAGAGGCAAGAGTCCTCAGAGCAATTCTACTCATCGCAACTCTTCTATAATAACCACGAGGTCTCCCTGAAATTTCACAACGATTACGTATACGAGTTTTAGAACCATTCCTTGGCATTGCAGCCAATTTAATAACGGCTTTAAATCTGTCTTCCTGAGAAGTATTTTTATCCTGTATTAAATTTCTTAATTCTT
>PAWH01000014.1 GCA_002714055.1 Candidatus Pelagibacterales bacterium
ATATTCAATTCTACTACTGGCCAGCCAAGTTTCCGTTTACAATAATCTTTAAAAGTTGATCTAGTAGTTGGTTGTGTCATTTAGTTGCCTCCGCAGATATTGTTATAATTCCTTCTGCTAATCTTTCTACTATTGTACCACCCGATTGAGTATATTCAACATCGTAAACATAATTTCCAGGAGAAAGAGCTGCAGTTTGAGTTGCAGTCAACGAAATTGTTACATTTGACCCCGCAACTGCGGTAGTTATAGTAGTAACATTATTTGATGAATGGTAAGATTGACGCATCTTAGCGGCACAAGTACCTGTAGAAATAGTGACATTCTGNCTNNCNGAATTTTGTGCGTANATTACTTTTTCAAACGTGCAACCTTGATCTANTNCNANGTTTACAGTTTGTTTTTGGAGGGTCAATGCCACAATCTTCTCCTTTTAAAATAGTATAGTGTTGATATAGTTGTTTCTATACTATTTATATGAAAAGGAAATCTGTAGCTATTTTGTAACTCTATAATTTCCTATAACTAAAACATCTATATTTGTACCCATAAAAGTTTTTATTGCGTCTTCAGGAGACTCCACTATAGGTTCACCATCAACATTAAATGATGTATTTAATAATATAGGAACATTAGTTTTTTTGTTCCATTCAGTCAATAACTGAAAAATTGGTTTGTTTAATTCTTCAGTTACAGTTTGTATTCTAGCCGAACCGTCTACATGGATTACTGCCGGTACTTGGCCTTCTTTCTCTGACAAAATTTGAGCATTAAACAACATATATGGTGAAGAATTTTTTGGAATATCAAACCAATCGTGTATATATTCTTCTAACATGATTGGTGCATAAGGCCTCCACCCTTCCCTATGTTTTACTCTTTCATTAATATAGTCTTTATTGTCTTTAATAATTGGATTAGCTAATATAGATCTATTTCCCAAAGCTCTTGGACCAAATTCACTTTTGCCCTGAAACCATCCGATTATTTTGTTTTCCAATAAATCTTCAACAATAAGTTGACACAATTTATTAAAATCTTCGTAATATGTGTAATTCATTATCAGTTCACTTGAGGTAATGTTTCTCCCATGACATTTCGTGGAGAAATGACAGGCCGATTGATACCCATAGGTGGCATCTCTGCCGGTACAAAATTCCAAAATATAACTTGAGAAAGTCTCTTTATATCTATTAATTCTTTAATATCAAACAACGCTGAATGAAACATTCCGCCCATATAAGATACCATTTGATTATATTTACCAGTAGACTCCCATAACAATTCCCACTCATCATTATTCGCGAAAATACATTCATCATACTTTAATTCAACAGGGGCGTTTTCTAGTACTTCTTTTTTCATCCGCATTGTTGAGTTATCAATGGGAGCTCCACCTTTTTTCTCACAATCAGTTATCCAATCCTGCTGTAAATCATCTTGAGGATAACCAACTAAATCAGATTTTATGTGTCTGTATATGCCTGTACCATTAGTTTCTAATTCATCATCTTTATTTAAATAAAGTATAGAAGTAATGAGGGAAGGATCTGAATGTGGAATATAAGATTCTTTTCTTTGAGTCCCCGTCACGCCATGTTCTTTATCATTGTGAATAATATTTACACAAAACTGATTATTATTAGTTGCTGTGTCGTATGATATCATATCCGTCATTTCTAATTTATGTAATAATAACATAGCTAATGTATTTAAAAAATTCTCGTTTCCTATAAAATTATCAATCGTTATTCTATTACCATAATATTTTTCATAATTACAGTTTGAAAGTGGTACAGGTAATGTATTTACGAAATCGTATATTCTGTCTGGGTCTTTATATACATCATCCATAATAACAACTGGATATTTTCCCCCTCGAAAACCTCCGCCGTGAGGATCATCCCCACCAATCATTTCAACGCGAACTTTCATTTTTGAACCTAATTCGAACATTGATTCATTATCGTAAAATTCCATTTTATTCCTTATAATTTTCTAAACAAGTTTTTATATATTCATCACTATATGAACCACCTAAACATCCTTGATTCAATGGTAATACTAAATCTTCTTCCATCCGTGTAGCGGCCCATGCAGCTGCCCCAAAACTTAGGCCGTCATCATTAGGAGCAGTATTCACATGAACATCTTCATATATACCTTCAGAAATAATTTTAGAATTGGCTAATATATTTAATGCACATCCTCCACCAAGACATAATTTTTTAGTTTTAATTTCTTCAGGAATATTTTTAAGATATAATAACAAATATTTTTCAAAATTATATTGTAGCCAATCTGCCAAATCTTCTGGTAAATAATCTTTACTATTTTGTATTATGTGTAGTTTAGTTTCCTTATCAACCTTAATAACAGGAAAATCATCTTCAAAAATCAACTCATAGATATCTGGAGCATCTATATTTTCATGATTACCGTATGCCGACAACCCCATAATTTTACCTGGATAGGTTTCTCGTAATTTTGGATTGTCATATATATCATCTTCAATATTACTTTTATAATTAGTTATATCAACAAAATCGGAGAACGAATGAAGGTTCAGTACTTTCTTCATAATTTGGGTATAATTTTCGGTAACTTGATCTACATCCTCTTCAGATGGAATTACCCCATTTACTTTCATCTCATATATCATTATAGAGTATTCTGAATAGACTCCTCCAAATGAATTTGTTCCCTCTTCGTTTATGTAAGTATTGTTAATATTAGTAAGTGATTTATCTTTACGTGAAGCATTATAGAAAGAAGTATTATTTAACTTAGGAGCATCCCATTGTTGGTCTGGATGAAAATCACCGGCTCCATCAAATGTAAAAACATTAGCTTCTTCAAATCCTGATGTTAAGAAAGAAGCTGCGGCGTGGGCTATATGATGATCAACAGTTATTATACGTGCATTGGGAAATAATTTTTTTAAAGTTGTTGTTAAATATCCACGCAACTTCAATGAATAACACAATAATACCGCCCCCGCAACGTATGCTACCACATCAACATCCTCATTTGTTAAATTATTCTCTGTCAGAATTTTTTCTATAGCATTTTCAGGATAACGCCCATCATATTTAATTCTTGTCAGTCGTTCTTCAGATAATGCATTCTTTAATTCACCATCAACAAATAACGTAGCGCCTGATCCATGAACCCAATAATCCACATCATTAATCATGCTCCAATTACCATCCCACCCAATAGCTCCCGCTATTCCTAATATATTCACAAATTATCTCCAAGAGGGGCCGTATGACCAGCCATTAACTGCATATCTAATTCCGCTTGTTACATCAAGTACACGGTGTTTTAAAAAAGACGGAAACATTATCATTGATCCCTGTTTACGACCATCATAATCAAGTTCGCCATGTAGAGGATCAAATTCTACCTTACCACCCTCAAAATCTTTATCTCCGTCACTAATTACAACAACTTGAGTAAGTTTTCTTATAAGATTTAGAGTTGGTTGTGTCCACACATCATCAGTATGCCAATCAAAATGTGGCAATGTACCAGCAGGGGCTTCAGATGGAGCGTATTTTATAACTTGTATATCAGCAAAATCGTCAGGAGTATCAACGCCTTTATATATACTTTTATTGACCGATTTCAAATATGTGTTCATAATAACTTTTAAAGATTGCAATGCAGGTGTCGCAGCCTGAGATCTCTCGACGCTTTCTCCATTCATTGCAGTATCATTAATAAAACAATTTCTTTTGTCATGATATGTTTGACTATTCAGTAGAGCTGGCATCCATTCTAAAGTCTCGCAATCTTTTATTATTTGTTTACACAAATCTATTGGTACAGCTTTCATATTTTCGTAAAAATATTGTTTCATTTTTTGCCTAAGTTACTCTGTTAAATCTTTCTTCTGCATCAATTTCATTTATTGAACTGTCATAATCTGGAACACCAAATGTTCTTTCACATTCATGACAATCATAACATTGTGATTTACAATTTAAAAGTATTCTATTCAATCTTTTACCCTTTTCAGATAACCAAATCTCATCCTGTAAATGTATATCATGAAATTTTTGATATCTGTCAACTGTTAAGTTTGCTTCTTCTCTTGTTGGTACAAGCACTAACCATTGATCAAAAGGAACAGCATTAGTTTCATAAACATCACTAAATGATGATGAGGTTAAAGTACCAAACTGTCTCATCAATTTTACATTCTGATTTTTAATATCCTCCTCTGAATAGGTATTGTATAGCCGACCATCAAATCTACCAGAAGTTTTTAATATATCTACTCCACCCACTTTCTTATCCAAATACTGATCCAACATTTCTTTATCAGTAGTAACCATGTCAATACCATTTCTTGGTAATTTATCCATTTCATCAGATTTCCAATTATTACATGAAAGAGATGAAAGAGCATTATCACCACCCCAATAGTTTGCACCTATAACTGTTGATGCCATGTCATGTTCTAATTTAAAAGGACATCTATATAAACACCCTTCTGATACGAGAAGTGAAGTTTTTATTGGTCTTGGTTGTCTTTGTACTAATTTATTTATGCGCCGTAACTCTTTGATGTTTCTATTTAATGAACGATCAAGAAGTATTGTGTTATATCCAATTCCTATTGTATCGGCTACTTGTTGTCCATCAGATATTATATGATTTACAGTATTCTTCCACTTCATCTTAGGACATCGATTTTGTAATTTCATTGTCCTCATCAAATGTTTGGAAGAGATAGTACAACTTCTTAATCCTTTATCATAATATCCCCCAATCCATTCTACAAACTCATCTTGTAATGCTTGGTCTAAAATTAATTCATCCGGCCAAACTGTTTGATTTATTGTAAGAGAAACTTCAACTCCAAATTCCTCTTGTATACGGAGAAGATTATCTATGTGTTCATCAGTTGCTTCCTGTCCCATAGCATTACCAAGAAACTTACGTTGTCTCCTATACGTATAATAAAAGTTTTTGCCAAAGTATATATCTTCTATTTCATCCAAAATAGATTTTGGAGTATTCTTAAAAATTAGATAATAATGATTTGGACAATTTTCCATATCTTTTTCAGGATGTGCAATCGAAAATCTTTTTGTAAAATCCATTATTCTCCTTGAATATAATTCATATATGTTTCAATAGGTAAAATAGTAGGGGCGCCTTTTAACCAATTATCTTTTTCTTGTTGTATTTTAGGATCATCTGTACGCCAAACGATATTGTTATTTAAAAATTCGTATAAGATTATATGATTCCATCTAAGATCGTTGTCATCGACCATGTGAATTAGTTCTTGAGTAAACTGTGTAGTTACATCAGCAAAATATATATTTTGAATAATACGATAATTTTCTCTTTCCTTTTGTCTCTTATAATCTACTGCATGATGAAACTGTCCATTGAACATAATAAAAGTATTGGGCTCCCCATCTGTATGATATACTTCAGTATAATATTTATCTAAATAATTTTCATAATCTTGAGAGGTTTCAAGTTTTCCACTAGGAACACTAGTTAAGTTTGGTAACTCCTCTCCGTTATATTGATAAAATGATGTTCCACATCCGCCAGACAAATAAATTTGGCCATTTACAAAATCGTCGCGATGTGGGGGAACACAATTATTAGTTTCTTGTTCAGCTTTTTCGAATATTTCAGGAGTTATTATAGTAAATATTCCTAAAGAATCTAAGTTATTAGTGGTAGGCGGAAAAGGCATTGCCGTTTCCCTTACGATTTTCCTACCTACTTGAGTAGAAATATACTCTAGCATACAATCATCAATATTAGGAATAGGAGCAAACGCTCTTATTATATTTTGCATTTGAATTATACTTTTATGATCAGTATAATTACAAGATTCTACGTATGTAAGAACATCAACTATATTTTCATAATAATTTTCTACTTCAACAATCCAATTATCATTATCAAAATATTCAATATAAAGATCTTCTTCTGTATAAGAAGTTTTAAATATTTCAGAAAGATCATGTATTGTAATCATACGTTTTCCATTGTATCAAAAATTATATCGGGCGAAATATCATTACACATATCATTACTACATGATAAATTTATTTGAAAATCGTACCCTATCCTTTTGTGATTTTGTTGAGTTTCATTCCACAATACAATAACTTTGTTGTTGTTAGTAGTAGCCGCTAAATGCATCAATGCGGAATCTATACATATTATAAATTTGGCCCCAGCTATCAAAGGTATTATATCTAACACCCCTTCTTCATCTTTTGATGTATATGTTATTGCTGCAGAAGGTTTATATTGATCATCACGCCGTAAACATATAACATCCAATTTCAAATTATTTTTAATTTTATGAACTAATTTTTCAGCCAAATCTGGTCGATAATCTCGTTTACCTATATTGTTTTTGTTATCACCAAAATTTGCATCATAATAATTGGGGGCTCCTGAAAACTGTACAATACAATAATCATTTAATAACTCACTACTTAGATATTTATGCGCCTGGCCGATATCCAAATTATGATTCAAGTAAGGTTTATTTATAACATTTTCGATTCCATAAGCTTGAGCCCAACTTTCTAATACATGTTTATCTTTATATTTCAAGAAGTCAGAAAAATATGGTTCATGATAAATTATATCATCATATATTGTTAATTGTTCATTAAATGGAAAATCTCTTAAAGGTTCTATGTGATCTATATTTTTATTATTATAAAATACAAAAGGCCAGGGAGTCATCACAGAAATATTTCCCCCACATTTGACATTTAATTGTTCTATAAGTGATGTCCATATTATATTTTTCCCTAGTCCACCAACAACAACAAATAAATTTTTCATTTCATAATTTCTAATATCTTATCAAACACTTCATTGGCCGGAGTATCAATACACAGCTCAGTATCACAGAGAATATTTTTTTGAAATCTATAACCAATTCTATTAGGTGTGGTTTGATTTGTATTCCAAAGAACAACTGTGGGTTTATCTTTTACACAGGCGGCAAAGTGCATTAGAGCGGAATCTATACATATCACAAATTTTGCTTTTACTACTAAGGGTAAGATTGCTAATACCCCTGATTCAATTTTAGATCTAAATGTTATAGTACCTGATGGTCTAGGTTCATGTTCATATCTAAAACAAACACAATCTAAATTAAATTCATTTTTTATTTTATTATTTAATCTTTCTACTAAATCTGGTCTATAATCTCTTGGACAAAGCTGGTTTTCACCTTGTCTCCCCATTCCACCAGTAAATTGTATTATATAATAAGAATTTTTTAATTTTTCACTTAATTCAAAACTTTCGTTTCCTGTTATCCGTAATCCGGAAAATACACCGACTGGTGGATCTAATCTTGGGCGTGGTGGTACTCTTTCTATACCATAAGCATCTGCCCAATTATCAAGCATGTGTTGATCTCTTTCTTTTAAATAATCTGATAGATAGGGTTCATGATATATGATTTTATCATATATTTCTAATTGGGGGAAATATCTAAAATCTAAAAGAGGTTCATGATTCTCTATTAGATTGTGTTTTTCAAAAAGGAAAGGCCATGGCGACATTACAGAGATTTTGTCAATTCCATCTTTCTTACAAAGACTAGGAATTAAAGAAGTCCAAAGTAAGGCCTTCCCCAATCCTCCCATTACGACATATAAGTTTTTCATAATATTGAATTTATTTCGTATACTACTTCATCTACAAGAGGCCAAACATCTTTTCTGGCATTTTCTGGCATGAGACAACATCTTTGATTTAGATCATCTGGAACATAGAAACTTCCTTTATCAATACAAGGCGGTTGACCACAATGCCGTATTGCTTCTAAATTTATATTGTGTTCATGTCCATGTGTTTTAGGNTTAGAACTACCCCACAACACAATACCTNTTTTATTTGAATGTAATGATACGTGAGCAACAATTGAATCGATAGCAACAAATGTGTCTGTACATTCAAGCAAATATGCAACTTGTCTAATATTAATCATGTCTCTTAAGTCAAAACAATTTTNAGCNTGAACATGAAAATCTGGAACTATTCTTGAAGGTTTGTCTTGAGGTGGTTCTTCTTTTGTTCCGACCTGAATAAAATTTGCATTAGGTAATTTTGTTGTTAACTCATTCCACCACTCATAATTAGGAGTTTTCCCATAAGGAAACTTATAAGAATGTCCTGTATGTAAAACTATATTGGGGCCTTTGGCTGGTTGGAAACTTCCAGAAGAGAAGTAGATATCATTATTTAAAAATTCATCTACTTGATGTTTTTCTTCATCAGTTATATTTAAATGGAAGATATCGGGAAAGTTATCTTTATCTAATGTAAGATCTAAATTATCAGAAACAATTTCCCAGAAATGTTTTTTGGGGGGATAGAATAAAGTAATGCCGTGTTTTTGAACATCCCAGTTATAAACTCTATCAAAACGATTTATGGGATATTCAGATTCAAAGATGTTTATATAATTATCAAACCACTTTTTATTATATGCAATACTCTTTATTGAATTGGTTGATAATAACGTGATATTATCATCTTTATATTTACTTCTTAATGCATCAAATAAGGGGAACAATAGATAGAAATCACCTATACCACACGAATCGTGGTAATAATATAAAATATTTTTCATAATTTAAATAAAGATTATTCAGATTCTCTCATAAATTCATTGGAAATATTATGTGCTGTTCCATCAGGAGCAGTGTTCGGTTGCGTTTTCTTTTCTCTAAATCCTGTTGGATCTGCAGGAAGAGTAGGATCAAAAATATCAAAATCCGAAATTCTACATGTTAAAGGGGGAACTTCACCTATTTGTCTCATTATGCAGACCCATCCTGTAGGCATAGGGGGCCTAGTTACTCCTACTATATCTTCACCAGTACCGGTAAAATTGATATACTTTTTCGACCCATTAGCAATAGCTAACCACGCTTTTCGATATGTAGTCCACGCAGTACGTTCTTCCTCTGTACATCCCCAGGGATTATCATCTGCAATGAAAGCTCTACTATTTTTCATTTCAGACCTTGCTATATGTAATAGCATATGTAAAACATACCCTTTATCTATTTTCCATTCAACTAAAGCTGGTTCGGCCATTTTAAATTCTCCTCTTATATGTTATAATCTTAGCCAGATACGCCGGATTGATTTTGAGTTTGTGATGCCTGATCTTCTGAATCAGGATCATAGCCGTCTACATTTTTTCTAGTTAATACGGGCGGGAGATCATCATCTGATCGTACAATAAAATCCCATCCATCTGGAATATCTGGTATGTCTATACCACCTAACATCATGTCATTTTGCATAACGATGTGTACATCTGCTAAATCAGATTTAGCAATTGCAGTCCAAGATTTTCGATAAGCCTTCCAAGCGGTTAATTCTGCTGCAGTACATTCCCAGGGATTATCTGAATCCACTATGGATTGTGTCATTTCTAACTCAGCTTGGGCGCGAAGCATAATTTTATATCTGATATCAGACATGAAATTTTTGCCATCTGATTGTGTGTCCTCTGCCATTTTATTTTCCCTTAATTTTATTATTAACTGTTAGATTCTTCTTCATAATATAACCATGAAGTAACCGTAAATCCAGTAGGTATTACTTGAGTCCAAGAAGTGGACCCATGTACTCCTATAGCTGTACAAGTAGCCGAATAACCCCTTGCAGATCCATAACCGTATCCATAACCGAAACCATATCCGTAACCAAAACCGTATCCATAACCACCTATACCACAATATCTTGCACAGTAATGGGCACAGTATCTTGCACAGTAATGAGCACAATATCTTGCACATATATGGGGAATCCACCCGCAATTCCAAAGGCTTCCTCCTGTAGTTCCACTATCTGCTGCACCATCAGTACCACTATCTGCACCACCGTCTGTTGCAAATCGGCCATGAGTAGCGGCTGATCCAATCGCGGTTGCGGTTGTTCCTCCGGTTGCTGTTGCTCTAGCTTCTAATAATTTACAAACACCATGTGCCAACCAAGTTTTTCCATTCGGGACCGTAGTAGTAGATGCAATTGTAGGTAATGTTGCACTATTTATAGAGGCCTTAAATACTACACCTTCGCGGTGGTCTACTGTTCCTGTCATTTTTTCCTCATTTTAACTGTTAGCATGTTTCTTCTTCATAGTACAACCAAGAAACGACAGTAAATCCAGCAGGTACTATCTCTGTCCAAGACGCGGAGCCGTGTACTCCTATAGCCGTACAAGTAGCAGAAAATCCCCTTGCTGATCCATAACCGTATCCATATCCAAATCCGTATCCGTATCCAAACCCGTATCCATATCCACCTATACCACAGTATCTAGCACAATAGTGTGCACAATATCTTGCACAATAATGTGAACAATATCTAGCACATATATAAGGTATCCATCCACATTGCCAAAAACTTCCTCCAGTACCACCACTATCTGCTGCACCATCAGTACCACTATCTGCACCACCTTCTGCTGCAAACCTGGCTATTGCAGTAGCAGAACCAATTGAGGTTCCTGCAACTGATGCTGAGCCTGTAGTTTCTAGAGCTTCTACCAATTTACAAACGCCTTGTGCTATCCAAGTTCTTCCAACAGGTACACTTGATGTACTTATTGAAGGTAATGAGGCGTTATTTATAGCAGCTTTAAATATTACCGCAGATGTAGAGGCATCGACTTGTCCTGATCCACTTTCTGTTCCTATTATACCGCTAGTTCTTCCCATTTATTAACTCCAGTCCTGATCAATGTAACTTACGAGAATATCGACATCNCCCGCAGAAGCTAATTTAAAATTAAGTTCATCCAGACCACTCAACACCAGGCGGTCATTAAAAATAAAAGTTTTGTGTGATCCTATTGCTTGATCTGATAGAATTTCAAAATCTGTTCCGCCCCCATCAGAGTCTACAAACAAATCGAAAGTTTCTGCTGCGCCAGCAGTTTCACAAACAGTAATACTTATAATCGTATAAATATGATTTGCGACTCCATTGAGTATTACTGTATCTCCTGTACCCGTTACTGTATATGGGTCCATTTTAAGGACTTCTGTTCCAGATCCTGATGGAATTGCCATTTATATTCTCCTCTATCTTGTTATTCAATACTATTTATGCTTTTATTATTTTTAACTATTTATACAGCTTACATTCCAAACGCGATTGCTGCATGTGTAGCGTTATGATATGCGTGACCCTTCTTACTAGTTATTTTTCCTGTTACTACTAATTCATCAGCTGATTCATCCCATAAAAGACTTTTTCCAGCTGTAGCACCAAAAAATTGAACATCATATCCTGTGTCATCCACACCAAGTGTTAATACACCAGCTTGATCTATTGACATACGTTTTGTGCCAGCAGTATAGAAATCTAAATCATCATTATCTGCTCCTGCTGATGTTTCCGCAAGAATTTTTGTATCTTGGTCAACATCAATAAGTCCTCCAAGACCTGCCCATGTTGATCCACTATATCCTTCAAAACCACTTGTTGTAGTATTAAATCTTATTCCACCTTGTACTGAGGGGCCTCTATTGGAAGATGTTCCAACTGGAACAACTATTGTTGATGTTCCGCTAAATTTCGCTACACAATTCGTAGAATCTTGTGTTACTACAAGTGGAACGGCGGCGGTTGCTGATGCGTGATTATTATGGATTGTTACTAAACTTCTTGTTCCAGTATCAGCAGAATTTGAATCGATAGCCAAAGCTGAACCAGTAGTTAATCCGTCCATTGACATATTAATACCAATACCAGTAGTAGCGGCATCTGCGGTGATATCAATAACTTTTCCTGTTAATACACCAACAGAGGATATTTCTAATGTTGTTCCACTAGTACTAACGGCTGCAATTTTTGCTGTATTTGTAGTATTTTGTTCTGCATCAATTTCAAGTGAGTATCCACCGGCCGCAAGATTCGTATCAATGAATAATCCTCTACCGGCATCGGCCATAAGGTGCATTGTGGTCGCGCCTACTGCTGATGCATGATTTTGACCTATCCATGCAACACTTCTCGTTGATGTAGAAGATGAATCCGAATCAATATAAAGAGCAGAACCAGTAGTTAATCCGTCCATTGACATATTGATACCTTTACCAGTAGTGGCAGCATCCGCCGTAATATCAATGACCTTTCCTGTTAAAACACCAACAGAAGATACTTCTAATGTTGTTCCACTAGTACTGACAGCTGCTATTTTCGCTGTATTTGAAGTAGTTTGTTCTGCATCAATTTCTAAAGAATAACCACCAGCTGCAAGATTCGTATCAATGAATAATCCTCTTCCTGCGTCTGCTACCAATGCGAGAGTTGTTGAGCCTACTGCTGATGCATGATTCTGTGTTATACTTGCAATATTTCTTGTGCCTGTGCTTGAAGAATCACTATCAACAACTAATGCTGAACCTGTAGTTAATCCATCTGCTGATAAATTAATTGCTGTGCCAGTAGTCGTTGGATCTACATTAATTTCAACTGTATTTGTTGTTGTCTGTTCTGAATCAATTTCAAGTGCAGGACCCCCTGCCGCGAGATTTGTGTCAATAAATAATCCTCTACCGGCATCGGCTACTACGGCGAGTGTAGTTGCGCCTGTTGCTGATGCATGATTTTGTGTTATACTTGCAATATTTCGTGTGCCTGTACTTGAAGAGTCACTATCAACAACTATAGCTGAACCTGTAGTTAATCCATCCATTGACATATTAATACCGGTTCCGGTAGTGG
>PAWH01000015.1 GCA_002714055.1 Candidatus Pelagibacterales bacterium
TGATCTATTCCTGGTCTTTTTCTTCTAGGGATGATTCTATTATTCCTGGTCTTTTATAAGCAGCGTACATTTTATCTTCAGGGGATTGAGTTTTAACGGACCTTTTATCTATTAAGTAGTTGTAGCAGTTTAATCCAGTCATTATTGAGGCTAATAATGTAAGGAATGACATCAGAAATGCTATTGGAGCTTTTGGAATTTCTAAAAACGTAGTTATATCATTATAAGAAACTAAATTAATTCCATGGTTGTATAGTTGTTTAGAAATAATAAGCAAAATAATACAAGAAATCGCATTTATTATTACNCTATGTATCCGAGCAAGAGAATATTTTAGACTATTAGAAATTATAGAAACGGTAACGTGTCCTTCATCTCTGCATATGTAGGGNAGTCCTATATATATCAAAATAGCTAGAAGTATTTCTGTGATCTCAGATGTTCCGGGCAATGGTAATCCAAGAATATATCTGCCAAACACATCTATTACAGTGATAATAACTAAAATGCTAAGAGCTAATACGCAAAAAGTTAATAGAAGTTTGTTGGAAATTTTAAAAATTATATTTAACATTATTTTAGAATTTTATTTTTTAATAATTTTCAAGAGATTTTATTTCTTCTAGAAGCAATGAATATATTTTATGAGCATCTATATTTTTTTCTCTTTCTATCTTCTTAAGTGTTTCTTCAATAATGGGTGATAATATTTTTTTTACTAATTTTTTGTCACTCTCAGATAGTTGCGTAATTTTTACACCATTTTGCTTTGATATTGTTATCCCTTCTCTGTCTGCGTTATCCCAAGCTTTTCCAGCAAGTTTTGCAAGCTCTATCCTGGAGACAGACGTTATAGCTTCTTGATCTATTTTAGATAATGAATCCCATTTTTTTTTATTCATAACTACAAACATACTTACGTTGTATAGACCGCCTTCTACCAGAAATCCCTGCTTTATTATTCTATCCAATTTAAAAAAAGATATACTTTCCGCAGGAAGTGTTATTCCATCTGCTACTCCTCCTGACAGAAGTTCATATGCTTTAGTAACAGGAGCTTGAAGAGGAACTAAACCCAAAGCTTTAGCAGAGCTTTGAGCTATTCCACCACCAATTCTAATTTTTAGCCCTTTTATGCTTTCTAATGAATTATGGAAGCTGCTAAGCCATAATTGGCCTGGACCATGAGTAAAAACTCCTAAAAGGTGTGTACCTTTATGCTCATTTAATTTTAACAATTCTCTTTCATAAATTCTTTGCCAGGCCACAGATAATATTTCTGAACTATTACTCAGAAAGGGGAGCTCTGCGAGTTTAGTTGCTGGAAAACGTCCCGCTGTATAATTATGTACGCCAAAAGTAATATCAGCAATTCCATTTACTGCAAAATCGAAATGTGCGGGAGGGGGTCCTAATGGTGCATTTAAAATTTCTATATTTATTCTATCTTCTGTAGCAATTTTAACTTTTTCTATCCAAGGAATCATGATGTTTAGTACCCATGGATGGGTGGGAGGAAGCCAATTTGCCATACGCAAGGTAGTAGTATCAGCAAAAGATTTGAAGGATACTAAAAAGACAAAACAGAATATGATGACTCTAAATAGCATTAGTTGTTTTCTTTAATTTCTTTCTTGATTTTAAGTCGTTATAATACTCTCTTAGCAATTTATAATCAATTTTTCCTAGGGCATTTTTAGGAATTTCATCTATTTTAATTAACATTCTAGGTATCTTGTATTTTGCAAGCTTGATTTTTAAACTATTATTGATTTGATATTCATCCAATTTTAATTGATTTTTTGTCTTCACAAAAGCTATTGGTATTTCTTGCCATTTTTTATCGGGGATTCCAATAATTGCAGCTTCTTCTATATTTTTCTCTTTTAAAAGCACTTGTTCTAGTTCAGCAGAGTAAATGTTTTCTCCTCCTGATATAATTATATTTTCTTTTCTTCCTAGTACAAAAAATTGATTCTTTTTATTCTTTTTTGCGTAATCCCCTGTCATGAACCAACCATTAATAAAAGCTTTTTTTGTTCCCTTTTTATCTTTCCAGTAGTAAGAAAATAAGTTTGATCCACGAATTCCAATTTCACCAATAATATTGTCTTTAGCTTTATCATTTTTCTCGTTAAAAATTTCTGCTTTGGTATGAAGTGCAGGTTTTCCTGAGTTTCCAAATGGTTTTCTTGTTTCAGATATATTATGGCATACAGCAATAGGTCCAGTTTCAGTAGAGCCATAAACTTGGATTATTGGTATTTTGTTTTTTTCAAAAAATTTAATTAGATCAGGTGCAACTATTGTAGAACCCGTAGTGATTGCTTTTAGAGAACCAAGTTTTAAAGGATCCCAATCTTTACTGTTCATAATTGCCTCCATTATTGTTGGTACAAAGACCGTATGGGTAGGTTTTAAAAGTTTTAAGGTGATAAATGTTTCTTCTAAATCAAATTTTCTACTTAGAGTAACTGTAGCACCAATATGCAAAGCTGGGATTGTTTGAATATTTAATCCACCTACGTGGAATAAAGGAATTACAGTTAGAATATGGTCAGATTTTTGAAATTTATGCATGTGCACACTATTCAATATATTATAATAAACAGCTTTTTGAGATAGAACTGCTCCCTTTGCCTGTCCTGTTGTACCAGATGTGTGGACGATGAGTATGGGGTGATTGACATCTCTTTGATTTGTTTTTAGTTTTGATTTTTTATTTATATTTTTTAAAGACAGCTTTGTATAGGAAATAGAATCTATTTCAATTATTTTTAGCTTAGAAAGCTCAGTATGTAGTTTGCTTATGCTCTCTCTAAATTCTGATTCAGCGAATAGTAATTTGGCATTCACATTTTTAAGGATATTAGTTATTTCGTAACTTGTTAGTCTCCAATTAATGGGAACTAAAATAGTACCTAATTTAGAGCAAGCATAAAAAAGACTGATAAATTCTATTCTATTTAAGGCTAGAATAGCTATTCTATCTCCTTTTTTACATTTTAAATTTCTAGATAAATATGAAACTAACAGCTCAATATNATTGAATAATTGAAGATAATTTAAAGTAATGTCTTNAAANTGTATTGCTATTTTTTCTGGGTTCTTTACAGAGTGNTTCTCGATGTACTTGAATAAATTGTTTTTCATTTTACACTACTNATCTTTTTCTCCTGGGTTATAAAGAGAAGCTTTTCCTAATCTATCAAGGCATATTTCTGCAGTCCAAGGGAGCATTAATGATCCACAACGGCTGTCTCTAANAATTCTTTCCAAAGCTAATGATTTTAGCATAGCTTGACCCCCACAGGTTCTAATTGCTAACTGCGAAATTTTGTGTGCCCCTTCCATTACTGAATACTGAGTTGCGTAAGCTCTATTTATTTGTGCGGCACTAGGATCAACACAGGCTTCTGAGATGCTTTGAAACCACAATGTTTTCAAGGTTTCTAATTGTATTTGCATTTCTGCTACTGTGATTTGTTTAGTAGGATACATTCTTCTTTTTATAGGGGGAGTCCCTGGTAATTCTCCTCTAAGATATTTAATTGTAAAATCCATTGCGGCTTGAGCCAAACCAACATAAGTTGGCGATAACGTTAAAAACATATGTGGCCATCTTCTTGCTGCTTCAAAATACATTCCTCTAGGCATCAGAGCAGCTTCTTCTGAAACAAATACATCTTCAAAAATAAGAGTTCTTGAAACTGTACCTCTCATTCCAAGAGGATTCCAATCTCCTACAACTTTCACCCCTTTTTGATTAGCGGGAATGGCAAGGTAGAGAGTATTTTTTTGACTAGGCTTTTTATTAATTATTTTTTCAGTACAAAGAATCCCGTAGTAAGAAGCATGCCCAGCTAAAGAAGCAAATATTTTTTTTCCATTTACCTTCCATCCATTTTTTACAGGTTCAGCAACAGTAGAGAAAGGTGTTGATCCTGCAGCGGCACTTCCGCCTTCAGAGAATGGTTGAGAATATATAGCCCCATCATTTACAATACGTTTGTAATGCAGAACTCTTTGCTTAAGGTGTTCTTTCTGTATATTATCTGGCATATTTAAGTCATCTGCTAGTGATCCAGTCCAAAGAGTTGAGCATACATGCATGTTCCATGTTAGGGCCGTAGATCCACAATATCTTCCTATTTCTGCTGCAGCTAAAGCATAGGATCTAAAGCTTGCACCCAGCCCCCCATTTTCTTTAGGTATGCATATACCCAAAAACCCTTGTTTGTGAAAATCTTTGTAATTTTCAGTTGGAAATTTTGCTTCATTGTCATATTTATGAGCTCTTGGNGCAAATTTTTTGNTTCCTAACTTTCGAGCTCTTTTGCAAATTTCTTCTTCTTCTTGAGTTAGCTGAAAAGCCTTGCTTTCAAACATAGGTTCATCAAATTTAAGGTCTTGAGGTTGCATTTTTTTTCCTTANTTTTTAAAAATTANGTTTAATAAAAAATTCTTTTATAGCATCGTTAAAATCNTNAGGCTTTTCTANGTTTATTAAATGCCCACAATCTTTAATAATTACTAACTGACTGTTTTTTATATTCTCAGACATTCTTTGCATCATTTTGGCAGGCGCTTGATTATCGTTTTCACCTGCAATCAGTAGAGTTGGAATAGATATACTTGATAATTTATCTTTAAGATCAAAACCTATTAGAGAGTTTANAGCTACTCTGTANGANTTATCAGATATAGAAGACATNATATTTGATGCTAAATCAATGGTTTTTTTNTTAGTCTTTGGTCCTACTATATTAGCAATAGTTGTTTCAGAAATGTCTTTTAATGTTTTTCCTTCATTTAATGGTCTTAGACGAGAATTTATAAATTCTTTTTGCCAATTTNGATCATTTCCTCCAAATTTAGANGAAGTTCCAACTAATATAGAGGCCTTTGCATAAGAAGGATAATCTGAGATAATTTTTTGAACTATCATTCCCCCTAGTGAATGACCTAGCAAAATGGGAGAATGAATTTTATGAAAAATCAAAAAATCATAAACAGCATTAGCGTAACTAGAAATACTGGTGTTTTCTAACATTGAAGACCTTCCATATCCTGGTAAATCTATGGAGATANCGTAATAGTGTTTGCCAAACTCATTAATTTGTTGTTNGAATACTTTTGAGGTACCTGCTATCCCATGTATTAAGATTAAAGGAGTTTTATCTTCATTTGAGCTGCAAATATAATTTAGCATTCGTCTGTTCTAATGTTGCCAGATAACGGGAAACAACTCACTTGTTAAAATGTCACCATCATTTAAATTGATTGGAGGTAAAAGTTTTTGGATCTTTTCATTTTCCATAAATGTTCCTTTCCTACCATCCCATACTACATCTTCGCCAACATATCGGAGAGCTAACCCTCTTCTTCTCTTAGCAGAAGATGAATTTCCAGATGACGAATGTAAAACTAAAGGATGATGAAGGATTATATCTCCTGGTTTTACATCCCAAGAAATAATGTCATAATTGTCTTTGTTAGAGTCAATATCCGGTATGTTTTCTAATCCCATTTTATCGTATAAATCGGAAAATTTGGTTTCTTTGCCAAAAGAAGTGGGAGCAAACATTTTATTCCACTTATGTGAACCTTTTATATATTCAACTGCTCCTGTTTCNTTTGTTACATTATCAAAGGGTACCCAAATGGAAATAATTTTTTGGCCTCTTATAGGCCAATAAGGAAGGTCATGATGCCATGGAGTAGGTTCTTTCGTATTTGGTTCTTTGACAAGCAACTGGTCATAAAAAAAATTTATTTTTTTACTTCCAGTAATATTTGCTGCAATTTCAGGCAAAACTGATTTGAAAGCAAAATTTTTAAACGTTTCATTTTTTCTCCAAATAAAAAAGTCCCCATAATATCTTCCTTTTTCACTAGGAGGTGTATATTCAATTGAAGCAGAACCAGGGTTTTNCAATACGTTATCGATAGCTTTTCGCATAGGTTCTAGCCATTTTTNATCAAGAACATTTCTTAGAACAGCAACCCCATTTGTATTATAGTAATTTTTAGTATTATTAATGTTAGGCTTATTTAATGACATTTTATTTATACTCATGCTTTATTACCTATATAACATTTATAATTATAAGATAAAATTAATTATTAAGCAGTAAATTTATTGGAAATAAATCAATGATTAGAATTNTTTTNATTATTTTGNTTTTACTTGTCTTNCTTNTTATAGTTTGGAAGTTTTATCCAAAATTAAAAAGTTTATTTTTAAAAATAATGAAGAGTCCCATTGGAATTCTTCTTTTAAAAAAAATAATTAGATTTATAATTAGAAGGTTTATAGGTTAGTGATAGAATATAAAAAATAATCTTAATTTAAGGAAGATTATGATGGTTAAAAATAATAAAGAAATTTTGAGTAAAGAAACTGCGGTTGCAGTAAAAGCGGAGTTAGCCAAGTATGCTGACACTTATGATGTGGAAGAAACCCAAAAATTGGTAAAAGAAATTGTAAGTGAGACAGTTAATGAAATTCTTAATAAGTGGTTAAATAAAAATATTGATANGGTATTAAAGGAAGTACTTAGGGAAGAATTGGAAAAAACAGTAAAAAGGCAACTTACGAAAAATAAAAAAAAATAATTTAATTTTTTCTAGATTCTTTTTTTCTGTATGCAAGCATACAGTGTTCCAAACAATATGGTTTTCCGGGAACTTGTTTTGCGCCACAAAAATAAAAATCTTCATTCCCAGGGTCTCCAAAAGGCCAGCGACATCCTTTTGTTTTAAGTAATACATCTTCGTTTTTTATAATATTAATTTTGTCCTTTTTTTCAACTTCTCTTCTTAATCCCAATCTGTTGGCCTTTCCAATAATTGCATTTCTGCTAATATTGCCACCTAAATGTGTTGCTATATCTCTTGCGGGTAAGTTTTTTTCCCACAATGTTTTTAGTTTTTTTACTCTGGATTCTGTCCAGTTATCAGCCATTTCTTACTCCTTAATTAAATATTTTTATTCGTTTTAATAGGGTTGTCCGCAAGTTTGATCATAGAGTGCAGTAATACCTGAGCGCCAGCTGAAATATCTTGATCTAAAGCTTTCTCAGTTTCATTATGACTTATTCCATCTACACAAGGAATAAATATCATACCTGTAGGTGCTATGTCGTTGANGTTTACAGCATCATGTCCAGCACCAGAAATAATCTCCTGATGTGGTAGATTTAAGCTTGATGCAACTTCTTCAATAGTTGATCTTATTTGTTTATTAAAAGACTTTGATTCAAGCTCCAAAATTTGTTTAATAGAAATTTTTAAATTATAATGTTTTGCAATTTTTTTGATNTCTAATCTTAGTTCTTTATCCATANTATGAAGAGTTNTATCATTTGGATGTCTAAAATCTATTGTTATAAAACATTCTCCGGGGATAACATTTCTAGACGGCGATTTTATGTTTAAAACTCCACAGGTGGCACAGCCACCGGGTTGAAATTTATTGCCAATAGAGTTAACCAATAATACTAGCTCTGCAGCCCCCACAAGAGCATCTTTCCTTTTATTCATAGGAGTAGGACCGGCATGAGCCTCCATACCAACAACATTCACTTCATACCACTTTTGAGCTTGTGAGCCAGAAACCACACCAATAGATTTTTTTTTGATTTCTAATATTGGACCTTGTTCNATATGAGTTTCTATAAAAGCTCCTATTGGCCTAGGATTACAATTTGCTTTTCCATTATATTTAATTCTATTAAGTTCTGTTCCTAATGTTTTCCCATCTAAGTCCTTAATAGATAGCGCATTATTTAATTTGTAATTTCCTGAAAATACTGCAGAACCAGTCATTGCAGGAGGAAATCGACATCCTTCCTCATTAGTCCATACAACTATTTCTAAAGGTGCTTCAGTGATATATTTTAAATCATTTAAACTTCTAATGACCTCNAGGGCAGATAAAACTCCTAANGCTCCATCATATTTACCCCCTGTAGGTTGTGTATCTAAATGACTACCACTCATAATTGGGGAAAGAGAATTGTTTTTTCCTTTTTTACGAGCAAAAATGTTTCCCATTTTGTCTATAGTGATTTTTAGATCTTCATTCTTACACCATTTTACGAAGAGATCTCTTGATTTCTTATCTAAATCAGTTAAAGCTTGGCGATTGACTCCTCCTTTAGCAGTTGCACCAATTTTAGCCATTTCTCCTATGCTTTTTAGAAGTCTTTTTGAATTTATTTTAATATTAGATTTCATATAATAATTTCATTCTTTAAATACTTTAATAATACATCTTTTACTATTGCAGGTATAGGGTAAGAAGAAATTTTTGTACCCTTTTTTTTGGCCCATATTCTTGTTTCATATCCTATTGAAGCAATTAGGTNCTTACTATAAATAATGTGTTGTAGTCTAAGGCTAGAATTATTTAGTTCTATTAATCTTGTTTCTATTTCTAGTGTATCACCTTGTTTACAGGGTTTATAATAGATTCCGCTAGTTTTTAGTAGTGGTAATCCTATTATTTTGTATTGTTTTTTAAGTTCTAAAATTGATTGATCTATTTTTTTAAAGTAATGCCAATGAGCTTCGTCCATCCATTTATAAAAATTTGGATAAAAAACAATCCCAGCCGGGTCGCAATCACCCCAATTAACAACAATTTTGTATCTGTTTTTTATAAGATTCATAATTTTTCTTCTATGATAAAATATTAATTATCTATAATATTTTATGTTAAGCTAAAATACCCAAAAAAAACTTTTTAGCATAGTAAGAGGCCAATGTCCTGAAGTATAAATTTTAAATTTTGTATTAAATATATGATTTGTAAGATTTTCATTAGCTACTATAAGGGCTTTTTGATAGCAGGCTAAAGCCGCTGCTCCTCCAGCTACTTTAACAAAATAAGGATCTTCTATATTATTTTTTTTAGCAACTTTAATTAACATATTATTTATAGATTCATTTGATGTCTGAGCAATTAGGGATAAATATTTTTGTAGGTCTTTTTCCGATGTCTTTCTTAGAATATCATTGTAAAGAGCATTTTCATCTCGTTTTTCTTCGCCCCAAATAAAAAGTTCACAATCAGGATTATTGATTATAGATTTTGCATGAGTCCATGTAGAAGCGGTTTTAATTATATCAACTTTTTCTTTAATTCTTGGAGACAAATAACTTGCGTATTTGAAGGTATGATTTTTAGTTTCTTTTTGTAAATTTTGCCCAATATTATCAAACCAATTAATCTTTAAAATCGAATTGTTAAATTTATTTAAAATATTTTCTATAGAATTCTGCATTATAGTTTCAGATAGACTATTCAGCAATTTCTTCTCTGTAAAGACCAAGCATCTCTTGTACAGGTCTATCTGAGAATGAAAAAAGAACGGCTTCTTCTTTAGTACTATGTTTGAACTTTTCCCATCCAGGTACAACAAAAATATCTCCTTTGTGCCAACTATATTTTTCTGTTCCAATAATTGTTTTGCCGCTTCCCTCTACTACGCAATAAATAGTTCCATCGGTACTTCTAGAATATTTTCCTTCGAAAGTTTTGGGTAGCAACTGCATAAAAGTTGCCATTGTTGGTATTGCATGTCCTCCATTTAACGGGTTAGTATATTTTAGTCTTATTCCATGAGATTTATCCCATTTGTCATTATCTTTCATTTTTTCAAGGACCTCTCTTGTTCTGCTAAAAGGGTAAGAAAAAACGGGTGATACTTTGTCACTAGATAGAGTATTATTAACTGGAAGCAGTCCTGATCCATAGCGAGCTATAGAATGCCCTTCCGGTTTTTGTAAAATTTGTCTTTTTTGTCCTAATTTTTCTGCAAAACTAGAAGTAAATTGGTTAATTATCGGTATGTCCAAGCCATCAAGCCATATCATTGGGTCACTTGATTCATTTCCGTGATCGTGCCATGTCCAAGAAGGAGTAATTATAAAATCTCCTGGAAACATTCTAGTTATTTCACCATCAACTGTTGTATAGGCCCCTTTCCCTTCTATAATAAATCTTAAAGCTGATTGCGTGTGTCGATGACTAGGCGCTATTTCACCAGGCAGAATCAATTGTAGTCCTGCATAAAGTGTATCAGTTATTTTGCTCTCTCCCTTCATACCTGGGTTTTCTAAAACTAGCACTCTTCTTTCAGCTTCTTCTGCAGTGATTACTTCTCCAGCAGTAAGAACATGTTCTTTCACTTTTTTCCATTGCCACATGTGGGGAACAGCTTTTGTTTTAGGAAAATCAGTTACAAGGTTTGATAATACATCCCATAAGGGTGCTAGGTGAAGTTGGTCTATATTTTTATAAAAATTATTTTTAAAGTTACTCGTAGTGTTCTTGTTTTTCATATTTATAATTCCTTATTTTATTAGGAAATATATTCCACTAGGTACTAGTGAATATTGGGGAGCTCAAGGCCTAATTTATCCACTACTAGTTTATGTGTAATATCGAAATAATCCTGTAACATTTCTTCATTTTTTCTTTTTTTAATTCCCCACTTTCTATAAATAGCATTGTTTTTAGAATTTGGGCGACCAAAAAATGCGGGTAGCATAGGGTAATAGCGATTGATAGCATCTTGAATTAGTTTTTTTCCATCCTCATGTTTAATAATTTCTGTTGTAAAATCTTCCCCAAATTTTGCATGAAACTTTTCTTCGGGCATAGTCATTCTCGCTACGTTTCTTAAGGGAAGGAAAGAACATTCCAATAAATCTTCAACCTGAAGGATTTCAGCTAAATCTGCTAGAAGTTTAATAACGCAAAATTCTTCCCAAGTTTGCAAAGGAAATTCAAAAATTGATAATGGGTTTTTTCCTTCTGGTGTCATTTGTTCCTTAGGTATATTAAGCTTATCTCCTAATTCTTTAAATCTCACATGATGCCCATATTCTTCCATAGCGACTCTACAAGTTAGCCATTTTGCATAAGGAGTTGGGGCAAAGGAAATAGCGGGCTCATCAAATACTCTGGCACCGTAAAGTTCATTAACAGCATGACTTCTTACTAATTTAACAATTGCTTCCTTATATTCAGCAGGATGTTTGTCAAGTTCTTGACAGGTTTCAACCTTAGGAGGATTAAATTCTTTGTTCATTTGATATTCCCTTTAATTTACAATATAGGATCAGAAGAAAATACTTCTAAATCAGATTTAAGAGGGTTTGAATGGTTTATAAAATTATTTTCAACTTCAATAGCTAAATCCGTTATATTATCTGAATTACGGACATAATTATAAACTGGATTAGCATTGTCAAAAATAAATATTTCTTTTCCCCTAACACCGAATATTTGTCCGGAGAAACTTGCCCCATGATTACTTGCTAATACACATGCTAATTGTCCCACATAATGTGCTTTAATTTTTAAGGCCGAGGATTTATAATTTTTTTGTTCTTCATTCTGCGGATTTATAGATTCGGTTACTCTTGTCGCAGCAAAGGGTGCTATAGCATTGCATGTTATTCCCACTCTTTGTAGATCTAATGCTGTAACTCTAGTTAAAGCCATTAAGCCTGCTTTAGATGAAGCATAAGCCGCTTGACCATAATTGCCCCAAATTCCGGAAGTAGAAACGACGTTAATAATTCGACCAGAACAATATTTTGGATTATTTTTAGCTTGTTCTCTNATGATTNNACTTGANCAAGAAGTNAGATTGAATGCCCCTGTTAGATTNGTATTAATTACTTTATTCCAACTAATNTTATCTAATTTAAATATAAAGCTATCTAGAATAATTGCAGCATTATTAATCACGATATCTAATTTTCCCATATCATTTTTTACTTCATTACATATTTTATTTACTGTCTCATAATCAGAAATATCACTAGAATATCCTAGTGCTTTTACTTTGTATTTTTTAGATAACATTTTTGCAATATCTTTAACTAAATTGTCTTCGTTATTTTTTTCTCCACCTATAGTNAATCCTGGATCAATNATGATTATATTNCAGCCTTGTTCAGCNAAACTTNTAGCAATTGCTTTNCCTACTCCTCTTGCACCTCCCGAAATGATTGCAACTTTANCTTCTAGCAGNCCTTTATNCATTNTTTTNAAACTCCTCATATTTATTGTAAAAGGCATCGGCATGAATGTCATTTTTTCTTAACCCNAGATTAGGAAATAATTTTTCAGCAGCTTCTACCATCGGAGGAGGTCCTGCTAAATATACCTTAAAGCCGTCGAANTCTTCTATGTCTTCCATCACGGCATCAGTTACTAGACCAGTTCTGATATTATTAACCTTTGTTTGATCNGAAATAATAGGAAAAAAATTGAAGTTTGGATTATTGTTAGATAATTTTTTAAATTGTTCTAAATAGTAAAAATCATTTTNTGTTCTAGCCCCAATATATATAGACACTGGTTGCTTCATTTTTTTTTCTTGAGANGCTAGTGCTATAGAAAGAATTGGCGCTAAACCAGTCCCTCCTGCTATGCCTAATATTGGGCCCTTATGGTTTTCTCTTAAGTAAGAATTTCCATATGGACCAGTTATTTTAACTTTTTCTCCTACGCTTAATTTCTCAGAAATATATTTGCTTATCAAGCCTTCATCCAGTGTCTTAACATGAAATTCTAATTGTTTTTCGCTAGGACAGTTTGCCATAGAAAACTGCCTTGAATCTAAATTATTGAATTTTAATTCAGCGTATTGTCCTGCAAAAAAATCAAATTTGTCATTAGAAATATTACTCAATTTTATAGTAATTATATCTTTTGTNACTTTGCTAATTTTTGAAACTTCATAAGACAATTCTTTAATATCATGTTCTANAGATTTTTGTTCAATATTATTTATTATCTTTATATTACAATCAGTCTTAGGAATTGAACGGCATGCTAAAATTAGCATATTTTCTTTTTCGGAATCTTCTAAAGCAAATTCTGAATATGGCATCATATCTACTTCACCTGATATCAATTTAGATTTACATGCACCGCAATTTCCTGATCTGCAACCATGTGGATAATCAATACCTTGTGACAGAGCTGATTCTAATATACAGTCTCCGTCTTCTACATCGATGATTCGTATTCCTGAAATGTCTACTTTNTAAGTCAAATTGTTTCCTAGCTTAGTTTATTATATATAACTTTTACATCCATTNAAAAGTATTTTTAATTTATTGTTGGCGCCAAGATACCCATGGATTTAAACCATATAAAGGTATAGAGGAAGGAATTTTTATATTTTTTTGAAAAGNTATTCTGTGTAATGGATCATGAAAAAGAGGAAGCATCCACTTGCCAGCTCTTAATAACCTATCAAGAGTTTGTGTTGCCTCAATTAATTGTTCTCTATTTTTAGAATTTACAATCATATTTATGCTTTCATCTATTGCAGGATGATTTATTCCCGCATAATTTCGTGATCCATTTTGATTTGCGGCCCAACTTCCCCAATATATGCTTTGTTCATTACCAGGNGATAAAGACATATTATATTTGAATACAATTGAATCAAAATCAAATTTTTGAAGTCTGTATTGATATTGAGCACTATCTGTTATAAGAACTTTCATTTTAATACCAATCTTTTCTAGTTGTTGCGCCCAAATAAGAAGCAACCTTTCCATACGTGGCTGATTTGTTANAACAGAAAAAGAAAGTTGTTTATTNTTTTGTTTATTAACTAAAATATTTTTTTNTATATTCCANTCTGATTTTTCAAGAAGTTTTAGTGCATTTTTTAATAAAATTCTTTTATCTTCTTCTTTATTTATATTAGTTACCTCTAATGCTCTTATGCTTATTTGATCCTTGTATTTAGAGAGTATATTCAACGATGTTCTATTAAGTATTGTTGTGGCCTTCAGATAACTATTATCCCAGGCTCCATAGGTTCTTGATAACAAATTATGAAATAGTATTTTGTTTATAAACTCGTATGGAAATAATAAGCAGATGGCTTGTCTTACATTAACATCGTTGAATGGATGTCTTCTTGAATTAAATATGATAGCTTCTATTCCGGAAGGATATTTTCTAGGCAAAGTTTTAGTTATAATATTGTTGTTATTAGCTAGATTAGTTTTCCATCTTACAGCATCATTCTCTATNTGAATATCATATTCTCCGGATAAAAATGCTTCCAACGCTATGTTTACATCTCTATAAAAATCATATCTTATGATTTGAAAATTATATCTTCCTAAACTATCCCTGCTTTTAGTTCTCCACCAATTAAGATCTTTTTCGTAAATAATATATCTTCCTGCTTCTAATTTTTTTATTTTGTATGGGCCTGAACCAATAAATGGAGTAAGGGTGGTTTTGTCAAAATTTCTATTTTCCCAATAAGATTTAGAAAAAATTGGCATAAGACCTATTATTAGTGGCATTTCATAATTACTTTTATTCGAGAATTCAAAACGAATTATTTTATTTTTTTTTGAATATACTTTTTCAACCAATGAATAATATGATCTAGTATGAGGTCTGCCTTTTTCTTTTAGTATTTNCCATGAAAAAATTATGTCTTCTGTGGTAATGCTGTCTCCATTTGAAAATTTAGCTAATGAGTTTATTTTAAATTCTGCCCATTTTCTATTTTTGGGGGATTTTATTGATTCAGCTATTCCTGGATATAAAGAAAAAGGCTCATCAGGACTCCAAGTCATCAGAGATTCAATAACTAGACCTTTAATTCCAGGAGGAGCTATGCCACTTATAATATAGGGATTTAAAGAATTGTAGGTTCCTATTTGTGCGAGCTTGAGAATTTTGCTATATGGGGCATTGACATTTACGTGGATGTCTCTTGAAANTTTATTAGGTCTTTCTGTATCTCCATGCATTGCTATTGAATTCTTAAATTCTAGAGCTAGAGATGTTGTAATAATATTAAAGAGCAAAATAAGAAATACAAAANGAGCTANGAAGAATNTAATAGTAATAAAATTTTCTTTANNGATATTTTTTTTTCTATACATAAATAAAATTATTANCTCATTTTAAATTTTTTTTAAATTTTANTTGAGTATAATTTATATCTAAATATTAATTTTTATTTAATGTTCTTGATTTGTTCTTGTAATAATGAGATATTTTTATAGTAAAGTTAAGAAATTTTGCTTTCGATGTAATTTCTTGTTGACCAGATCCTATATTTTGTGAAGTATAGTTAATAGGTATCTATATGTTGTGGTTATCCCCATTTTATTATCCACAATTGTGGATAAGTTTTTTAGAGATTTTGATAACATGTCTTAGTTTTGTTACTAGCTGGGCGTTTAGGAGAGAAAGTTTATGGATGGAAGTGGATTAGAAGCTGCTTTAGAGAAAAATAATAAAGTAGAAATGCTAAATATAGTTCAGGTGGAATCTGGTCAGGCAGTAGAAATAAATCCAGATCGAGATAAACTTTTGACTGAATTTGGCAAATCAACCTTATTAGACAGATATTTAATGCCTGGAGAAACGCCTCAGAATCTTTTTGCTAGAGTGGCTAGTTATTTTTCGGATGATGCTGCTCATGCTCAACGTATTTATGACTATACTTCTAGATTGTGGTTTATGCCATCTACTCCAATTTTATCTAACGGAGGTACAGATAGGGGTTTACCTATATCTTGTTTCTTGAATGAGTCAGGAGATAGCTTGCAAAGTATTGTTGAATTGTGGAATGAGAATGTATGGTTGGCATCAAGAGGAGGAGGAATAGGATCTTACTGGGGGAATTTGAGATCTATTGGTGAGAAAGTTGGTAGAAACGGAAAAACTTCTGGAGTAGTTCCATTTATTAGAGTCATGGATTCATTGACTTTAGCTATTAGTCAAGGCAGTTTGAGAAGAGGTTCAGCCGCATGTTACTTGCCTGTATGGCATCCTGAAATAGAAGAGTTTATTGAAATTCGACGTCCTACTGGAGGAGATCCTAATAGAAAGGCACTTAATTTACATCATGGAGTTGTAATTCCAGATGCTTTTATGAGAGCTGTTGAATCTGGCGAAGAATGGACTTTAAAAAGTCCTAAGGATGGTGTAGCGCAGAGTACTATTTCTGCCAGAGATCTTTGGATAAGAATTTTAACAGCAAGAGTTGAGACTGGAGAGCCTTATCTTTTGTTTATTGATAGGGTAAATGCACAAATACCACAACACCAAAAGCTTGCTGGTATGCGGGTGAAGATGTCTAATTTATGTAGCGAAATAACCCTTCCTACAGGAGAGGATAGATTTGGAAAAGAACGCACGGCAGTATGTTGTTTGTCGTCTTTAAATTTGGAGACTTATGATGAGTGGAAGAACATTCCAGGAATTATAGATGATATTATGCGTTTTCTTGATAATGTTTTGCAAGATTTTATTAATAGAGCTCCTGATACAATGTCAAAAGCTCGTTATAGTGCTATGCGTGAGAGGAGTGTAGGACTAGGTGTAATGGGTTTTCATACCTTTCTTCAAAAGAAAAGGGTGCCCCTAGAATCTGTTTCTGCACTTTCTTGGAATAAGAAAATATTTAGTTATATTCGTGAGCAGGTGAATGATGCTTCCAAAGTTCTGGCCCAGGAGAGAGGAGCATGTTTGGATGCTGCAGATTTTGGGATAGAGG
>PAWH01000016.1 GCA_002714055.1 Candidatus Pelagibacterales bacterium
TTCCCCGACTAGTAGGCATTGAATTAGCTCTCGATATGATAACAAACGGAAGCCCTATATCAGCAAAAAAAGCTTTAGGAGCGGGGCTTGTAAATAAAGTAAGCGATGATGAAGATTTGAGCACTGCACCTTTAAATGCAGCTGTAAAGTTTGCTAAAAGTATTATTCATAACAACAGTCATCCAAAAACTAAAGAAACTACTGACAAAATAACTAATGTTGATCCCAGTCTATTTGAAGATACCATTAAAAAAATTACCCCTAAACTCAGAGGGAGAGAAGGTCCTTTGCGTTGTATAGAAGCTGTAAGAGGAGCAGTAGATCTTCCCTTTGATGAGGGACTTAAAAATGAAAGAAGGTTATTTAAAATCTCTCATGATTCAGATGAGTCAGAAGCTCTTATTCATTCATTTTTTTCTGAAAGAGCAGCAAATAAAATTCCGGGAATAACTAAAGAAACACCTTTAAGAAAAATAAATAATAGCGTTGTGATAGGCTGTGGAACAATGGGAGGTGGTATTGCCATGAATCTTGCCAATGCAGGCATTCCCGTATCCGTAATAGAAAATGATGAAACTGTTCTACAAAAAGGGATGAATATTATTAAATCTAATTATGCAGCAACCGTATCTAAGGGGAGACTAAGTCAAGAGGCAATGGACACTCGTATGTCCCTAATTACACCCACCACGGACTGGGATTGCATAAAGGATACAGATTTAGTAATAGAAGCAGTATTTGAAGAAATGAATATTAAAAAAGAAGTATTTAAAAAAATAGACGATTTAGCTAAAGATGGAGCTATTCTTGCGTCTAATACTTCTACATTAGATATTGATGAAATTGCAGGCGTTACAAAACGTCCTGGGGACGTAGTAGGTACACATTTTTTCAGCCCTGCAAATGTTATGCGACTCTTAGAAATCGTAAGAGGTATTGAAACTAAAATAGATGTATTAGCAACATTAATGCAACTTGCTAAAAAAATAGCCAAAGTTGGAATAATTGCTGGAAACTGTGACGGTTTTATTGGGAACAGAATGTTTCATGCTTATATTACCCAAGCTCACTTACTTGTAGAAGAAGGGGCTACCCCTGAGCAAGTTGATATAGCTGCAGAATCCTGGGGATGGGCAATGGGACCATTCGCAGTAAATGATCTTGCTGGAAATGATGTGGGTTGGCGTATAAGAAAAGGGAAAGGCAAGGACTACTATAAAGGAAAAAAATACGCGTCTACTGTAGCTGATCGACTATGTGAACTAGGAAGATTTGGTCAAAAAGTAGGTAAGGGTTTTTACACTTATGATCCTCAAACTAGGAGGAGACAATCAGATCCAGAGGTAACAAAAATCATTGATGATGTAAGAAGAGAAAAAGGGATTAATCCAAGAGCAATTGACAATGATGAAATTTTATCCAGGCTTCATGGGGCCCTTGTTATAGAAGGAACTCGTATTTTAGAAGAAGGGCACGCACTTAGATCATCAGATATTGATGTTTGTTATATAAGTGGCTATGGNTTNCCNGCCCATAGGGGNGGNCCCATGTGGCAAGCAGATAAAATCGGAATAGATAAGTTTGCACAACAAATAGCTAAGCATCGAAATGCAGACGTTTTAACTTGGCCAGAGTCTCAGCTAATGAATACTCTAGCCGAGTCAAAAGAAAAAATAGCAAACTTTGTTCCTGATACCTCAAATCCATCTAAAAGAACCTAAGGGAGAAAAAAAATGAGAGAAGCAGTTATAGTATCTACCGCAAGAACACCAATNGGAAAAGCATATCGAGGAGCTTTTAATAATACCCATGGNGCTGTATTAGGCGGTCATGCAGTTAAACATGCAGTCGAGAGAGCTAGTGTAGAATTCTCAGAAGTAGAAGATATAATTATGGGATGCGGAACGCCAGAAGGAGCAACAGGAGTAAACATTGCAAGACAATGTGGAATAAGAGCAGGTCTTCCTGTTACTACTGCAGGCGTTACAGTAAATAGATTCTGTTCTTCTGGAATGCAAACTATAGCCATGGCAGCTCAAAGAATAATAGTTGATAATGTTCCAGTTGCTGTTGCAGGTGGTTTGGAATCCATTAGCCTTGTACAAAATGATCACTCAAACAAACATCACATTCACGAAGATTGGATTTTAAAAAATAAACCTGATCTTTATATGTCAATGCTAGAAACTGCGGAAGTAGTAGCAGACAGATATAGTATTAAACGGGAACAAATGGATGAATATGGACTACAAAGTCAGCTTAGGACTGCTGCTGGACAGCAAGCTGGACGTTTTGATGATGAAATAGTTCCTTTTAAAACTACAAAATTAGTTCAAGACAAAGAAACTGGAGAAATTTCAGAACTAGAAGTTGAACTAGATAAAGACGAAGGAGTGAGGCCGGATACTAACATCGAAGGACTAGCATCTTTAAAGCCAGTTCTAGGAGATGATAAAACCATAACTGCTGGCAATGCTAGTCAATTGTCCGATGGCGCTTCTGCATGTGTATTAATGGATGCCAAATTAGCAGAACAGAGAAACATTGAACCATTAGGAACTTTCCGTGGATTGGCTGTTAGCGGTTTAGAACCGGATGAAATGGGCATAGGTCCTATCTATGCAGTTCCTAGACTTCTTGAAAGACATAATCTTAAAATGGACGATATTGACTTATGGGAACTCAATGAAGCTTTTGCAGTACAAGTATTATATTGTAGAGATAAGTTAGGCATTCCCAATGAAAACCTAAATGTAAATGGTGGCTCAATTGCTGTAGGACACCCTTATGGAATGTCAGGCTCTCGATTGGTGGGACATGCCCTTATAGAAGGCAGAAGAAGAAATGCTAGATATGTAGTAGTAACTATGTGTATAGGGGGAGGACAAGGAGCAGCAGGGTTATTTGAAGTTAATAATCCCAGCTAAATTAAAAATTCAATCTTTAGAGTTTTATAGGCCTGAATAATATATTTAGACCTATAATTTTTAAGAAGTTATAGTTACTCCTCCGTCCATAACTATTTTTTGTCCTGTAATAAATGCTCCAGCATCTGATGCCAAAAGTACGGCAGCGCCTGCTACTTCATCAGGTATACCTATACGCCTTAGAGGGGCGTTGGCTTCAATCTCAGATAAAACTTTAGGATCCTCCCATAAAGCCCTAGCAAAATCTGTTTTAATTAAGCCCGGACATAATGCGTTAACCGTTATATTTTTGGGACCCCATTCAGCAGCTAAAGATCTTACAAGTCCAAGATCTGCTGTTTTAGAAATAGAATAAGCGCCTAAAACCGAGCTACCCGTNATTCCTGCGATAGAAGAGATAACTATTACTTTTCCACCACCTAAGGTTTCCATATGTGGCAAAACCATATTTGCCATCCATAAATTAGATTTTACATTATTATTCATAATTTTATCAAAAGCTTCATCTGGTATATTTTTTAATGGTCCATAATATGGATTTGAAGCAGCATTTAGCACTAATATATCTATTTTTCCAAGTTTCTCTAATGAGACATCACACAAATTTTGTAGTGCCTCTTTACTGCTTATATTACATTCACACGCATAAGCCTCACCCCCTGATTTTTTTATTTCTTCTACTACTAGATTACATGCATCTATTTTTCTACTTGAAACCATTACTTTGGCCCCATAATCAGCCATTCGCATCGCTATTGCTTTGCCAATTCCTCGGCTTGAACCCGTTACTACCGCTGTTTTTCCTGATAAGTCAAATAATGTATTATTAGTCATATTCCATCTACTCCCTCTAAATTTTATATTATCCAAGAATTGTGTTAATATAGAATATAAGTTAAATTTTTGGTATTTTATTTTTTATAGGAAGCAAATAAATAAAATGAATGAATATAGTAAAGTAATAGATCTTAAGAGTTTTCAACCAGAAAAAATATTAAATGAAAAAGAATTAAGAATTCAATTGGCTGCTGCTTATAGAATATTTAATCATTTTAAATGGGATTATTTAATATACGGACATATAACAGCAAGAGTTCCAGGACCTGAAAAGCATTTTTTAATTAATCCTTTTGGATTGAGATATGATGAAGTGACCGCCTCAAATTTAGTTAAAATTGATATAGATGGTAATATTGTTGAACCTAGTAAGCATCCTGTAAACCCTGCAGGATTTATTATTCACTCTGCAATCCATGCCGCTAGAGAAGATGCTCACTGTGTTATGCATAGCCACACAACTGCAGGCATGGCCGCAGCTTCCCTTAAAAACCCAATAAAAAATATAGATTTTTCAGGCACGATGTTTGCTGATCGTATAGCGTATCATGATTTTGAGGGGGTAACACTTAGAAAAGAAGAATGTAAAAGATTATCCGAAAGCCTTGGAGATAAAGATGTAATGATACTTAGAAATCATGGTCTGTTATCCGTAGGATCAACTATAGCTCATGCTTTTATAAGACTACATGATCTAGAAAGAGCCTGCCAAGTTCAAATGTTAGCACGAGCTGTAAACGAAGAAGTCATTGAGGTATCAGATAATATTGCAAAAGCTCATGCTACTGAAATCGCAAATTCTGATAAAGGAGAATTAGCCTTTAAGGCACTCATGAGACTAATGGAAAAGAAAGACCCATCATTCAAAAATTAGAACAAACTTTTTATTTTTTTTGTTATATCCATAGGATCACTTGTATGAGAAAAATGAGTTACATAATTTCCACTCTTATCCATTAGATATATGTAGGATGAATGGTCAATCGTATAATCCAGCTCTGATCCTTCCAGATATACTTTTTTATTATATACCTTCCACGAATCAGCAACTTTTTTTATATTCTCTTCTGATCCTGATAATCCAATTATATTCGAATGAAAATTTTCAACAAATGCTGATGTTCTAGTAAAATTATCTCTTTCAGGATCTAATGTTATAAAAACAGAATTAATTTTATCAACATCTTTCCCCATATAATCCAACACATCACCAATTGTCGCTAAACCATAAGGACAGATATCTGGGCAAAAAGTAAAACCAAAAAACACTAGTAANGGTTTTCCTAGAAACGAAGTATTAGTATATATTTGACCTTTCTTACCTATTAACTCAAAATTTCCTCCGATTAAAACTTTTTGTTCAGCATTGTCTTTTACAAAAATATAATCTTTATATTGTTGAGGTAGAGAAAAATACAATATCATCAATATTATAAATATTAACAATGATAATATAAGACCTCTATAAATTCCTGTATAAAATGAACTAAAAATAATCTTTTTTTTCATATATTTTCTCTGTAATTTTGTTTTAAGGTATTAAATTTATAAATTTTATTTGCCAGGAATTTTCTATAAAATCTAGTCTGCTAACAGAAATATTGTCTATCCTAAAAGGTAACGAAGCCTCAGGGGAAGTATATAAAGCAAAAGAAATTGCTGCCCGAATTGGACCTCCATGAGAAAAAATAACATAATCGCCACTTGAACCTTTATTTATAATCTTTTTTAAACTATTAACCACCCTTAAATATAAATCATTATAACTTTCTCCCTTCGGCGGAGTGTGATTNGGATCGCATAGCCAATTAGGGTGATAAACCCCTAACTTTTGTGTTTTCTCATCTAAATCTTCATATTTTAATCCGGCCCATAAACCTAAATTTTGCTCAGCAAAATTTTTATCTATATTATGACTTACTCCTGTAAATCCTTGATCTTCGGTAGCTCGTAATGTCTTTATTGTTCTACTTAATTGAGAAGAGTATACAAAAGAGTTTTCAGGAAGAACATTTGCTAAATTAGAAAACTTGCTTATTTCAGAAACGTCACACTCAACATCATTATTTCCATAACATCTTCCATCATTACCTTTTACTGGCGCATGCCTAACCCACCAAAATCTCATTTCATGCATCTTTATTCTCCATTTCCTAGTAATAAGCCNTGATTTCTTGCATATGAATAGGATAATAATAAGAAACTAATTCCTCCAATCATGTAAACTATATTAATTAAAAATGCCTTCAATAATAAAAACATATCGAAGACACCATCAAAATAAGCTAAACGCATTCCTTCAAATATATAAGTTGCCGGAATGACTAAAGATAGTGGCTGAAGCCATTCTGGAAGAACTGTAATAGGGTAAAATACTCCACACAGCGGTTGTATGAAAAACAAAGCAGCCCAAGCTAAAGTCTCAGCAGACAAACCAAATCTAATCAAAAGACCACAAATTGCTAAACCTAAAGCCCATCCCATTATTAGTAGATTGATAAAAAATAGTAAAAAACCTAAACCTACTTGTGGAAATTGAAAATTAAATAATACAAAAGCAGCTAAACATGCTCCACCCACACCAATAAGAGTTCTTATAAAACTTGCAAAAATCAAAGAACATATTAGCTCATAAGGTTTTAATGGGGACACTGCTATATTTCCTAGATTTCTAGACCACAATTCCTCTATAAATGATAAAGTCACACCCAACTGTCCTCTAAACAAAGTATCCCACATTATTACTGAGGCTACCAAAACACCTGATGCTATTACAAAAATATTTGAGTTTTCTGNGAGGTATTTACTAAGAAATGCCCATAATGTCATATTTAAAAAAGGCCAATATATTAACTCTAAAACTCTAGGCCAAGAACACATAAATAAATAGAGGTGTCTTAATAACATCGCGTAAATTCTCCTTATAGCTAGAAACATTTCTTATTCCTTTCTAGCAATAGCTAAGAAGACTTCCTCAAGATTAGTTCTTCCATAGTATTTTATTAACTTTTTGGGAGAACCTTCATCCACTACTTCACCTTTTTTCATTATAAGAACGTTGGAGCAAAGTCTCTCCACTTCTGGCATNTTATGGGAAGCTAAAATAATAGTTGCTTTAGTCTTAGATTGATATTTTTCAAGGTAAGTTCTTATCCAGTCGGCGAGATCAGGATCTAATGATACAGTAGGTTCGTCTAAAAAAAGTATTTTAGGATCATTAATAAGTGCTTTTGCCAAAGAAACTCTAGTTTTCTGGCCAGTCGATAATTTGCCTACTCTTCTATCCAATAANTCTCTTAGATCTAAATCAACAGTTAATTGATCTATTTTTTTATCAAGATTATTTACACCATATAAATGTCCATATACTGTTAAATTTTGCTTTACTGTTAATCTGTGTGGAAGTTCTACAAAAGGTGAGGCAAAATTTATTTTTCTAGAAACCATTTTNCGACTGTTATAAACATTATGGTTTAAAATAGTCACTTCGCCTGTAGTTGGTTTTAAAATACCCATTAAAAGCATAAGTGTTGTAGTCTTTCCTGCTCCATTACTTCCTANTAATGCCAGAGTAGAAGATTCATTCACAAAAAAGTTTAAATCTTTGACCGCATGTATTTTTCCAAAATGCTTTGAAAGGTTTTTTNCTTTAATCACTAGATTTTCCGAATCATTATTTTAGAATTAGCTTTCAAATTTTTCCCGTCTGATTTTCATTTATTAAAAAATCCAAATTTCTTTATTATTATTGGCAACAGAACCATAATTGACAGTCCTATTAAACCAAGTATTGCTTCAAAAGAATATAAATTTTTATNATCTACAAATTCACCTCGTAATATAATTTCTATAGCCCCATGTCCTAGTAAAGAATAAATTATAGATCCAGGTATGATCCCAACAAAAGTTGTAATAACAAATATTCTAAATTTTACACCAATGATAGCTGAAGCAACATTAATAAAAACAAATGGGAAGATTGGCATTAACCTAACAGACAGAAGATAAAAAAAAGCATTCTTCTTTATTTCNTTTTTAAACCTATTATATTTTCCTTTAGAGGTAGGTATTTTACTTTTAAATAAAACAACCATGTATGACCTAGCTAAAAGAAAAACTATACAAGCACCTGTTCCTGCGGCTAAAACAGACAAGATACTTCCTACAATCCAACCGAAAAGCATAGCTCCTGAAATTGTTATAAACCAAGCAAAGGGTAAACAAAACAAAACNACCAAAAAGTATATAATTAAATAAATCGAAGCTGCTAATATATAATTATTTTTTATATAATTAGCCATTTCGTGAAAATAAATATTTAAATTTTCAAAAGTAAAAATGCTATTAAAAAAAGTATAGCTAAAAATTATTATAACTAAAATTAAAGCTATTAAAAATAGATGCCGATACATATATACCCTTTAACTGTATTTTTTCCACTTAAACTTTTTGAAAATTTAAAATCTTAAATTGACTACACTAAAACCTTTCTTTATACAAATCGATTATAGTTACATTTTAAGTATTTTATTATATAAGTATAATTTTTATAATATCATCTTATATACCAAAATAAGCAACGGAGAAAAATGAATGAAGCGTACATTCCAACCTAGTCGATTGGTTCGCAAAAGACGCCATGGATTCCGTCTTAGAATGTCTACAAAAAATGGCAGGCACATTTTATCGAGAAGAAGAGCAAAAGGCCGCAAACAATTATCTGCATAAATCATGGCATATGCTTTACCCAGTATTAAAATTCGTGATGATTTTATTAAAATAGCTAAAAANGGGAAATCATCTTCTCAAAATGGCTTGATTCTGCAAGTTTTTAATAATTTAAAAATTTCAAAAAACAGTAAATTTAATAAGAGAATTGGCATTACAGTTACAAAAAAAATAGGAACAGCAGTAATTAGAAATAGATGTAGAAGAAAATTAAAGGTAGTTGCAAATGAAATAATATTAAATTATGGAAAAGATAGTATTGATTATGTATTAATAGCTAAAAAAGAAACACTAGATAGGGACATAAATTTATTAAAGCTTGACTTAAAAAAAGCTCTTAAAGAACTTGGATTTGAAGAATAATTAAAAATAAATCCATGTTTAAATATTAATTAATAAGGATTAAGTGATGGACCAAAAAAATTTATTCTTAGCGATTCTTGCTTCTTTAGCAATTTTACTTAGTTTTCAATTTTTTTTCCCATCTGAAGACAAGACTTCTCATCTACAGGAATCAGAACAACAAGATTCGATTAAACCTATTCCCAGCCAAGAAAAAACAGTTCCTATAGCAAGAAATGAAATAATAAATAAAACATCCCGCATAAGTATTAAGAATCAGTTTTTATCTGGCTCTTTAGCTTTAACTGGTGCAAGAATAGATGATATAATTCTAGAAAACTATTATGAAAATTTAGAAAAAGATTCAGAAAATATTAAGCTTTTTTCTCCTAAAGGTAGTGAAAATTCTTATTTTGCAGAACATGGATGGGTAAGTAATTCTGAAATAGATTTAAAATTACCTAATAATGAAAGTGTTTGGACAACCGAAGAAAGCGATCTTACTAATGATAAATCTGTAACACTTGCCTGGGATAATCTAGAAGGCCTTATATTTAAAANAACTTTTTCCATTGATAATGAGTACATGTTTACTATTAAGCAGACTGTCATTAACAACACATCAAATAGTATAAAACTATACCCATACGGTCTAATCAGTAGATCTGGAATGCCTGAAACTTCTGGCTTATATATTCTTCATGAGGGTCCAATTGGAGTATTTAACGATAGACTTACTGAAATTGATTATGATGACTTAGAAGAAAACAACAAAATTTCTGANAAAAGTNTTAACGGGTGGCTAGGAATAACAGACAAGTACTGGTTAGCGGCTTTAATTCCTCAAGAGAATGTTGATTTTGAAGGATATTTTCAAAGCTTTAATGATGGACCCTCAATAAATTTTCAGTCTAGTTACTTAGGTCCTAGTATAGAAATTGTTCCNAACAGCGAAAATAACTATATCAGCAAACTTTATGCAGGTGCAAAAGAGGTGGCAATTTTAGATAAACATGAAAAATCTGGAATTCCCATGTTTGATAAAGCCGTAGACTTTGGTTGGTTTTATGTTATTACTAAGCCCCTTTTTTACCTTCTAAATTTTTTCTCAAAAACTTTTGCTAACTTAGGTTCCTCTGGAAACGTAGGACTTGCGATTATTGCTCTAACCATATGTATAAGAATAGTATTATTTCCTTTAGCAAATAANTCATTTAAATCGATGAGTAAAATGAAAGTTCTACAACCAAAAATGNTGGAAATAAGNGAAAGATACTCAGATGATAAAGTAAGAATGCAAAAAGAAGTAATGGAATTATACAAAAGAGAAAAGGCCAACCCTTTAGCTGGTTGTTTACCAATTCTCTTGCAAATTCCTGTATTCTTTGCCTTGTATAAAGTACTTTCAGTAACAATAGAAATGCGCCATGCCCCTTTTTATGGATGGATAAGAGATTTATCTTCCCCAGATCCTTATTCTATATTTAATTTATTTGGGTTAATCCCAATAGACTTGCCGTCTTTTTTAATNATAGGAATTTGGCCTTTATTAATGGGAGCTACAATGGTTCTTCAGTTTAAATTAAATCCAACACCTCCCGACCCAGTTCAAGCCAAGGTAATGNGCATGTTACCATTTATTTTTATCTTTTTATTTGCCCAATTTGCTGCGGGTTTAGTAATATATTGGACNTGTAATAATATTTTATCTATTGCACAGCAGTGGATAATTATTAAAAAAACAGAATCGTCAAAGTAATTAATAATAATCTAGGAAAAATAAATTGATTACTAATTTGCGAGAAAATAATAGTTTGATTTTCGGACAACAAGTGAATCATTTTAGTGCTGTTTCCAGTATTCAAAATATGCCTAATTCTCATATACCAGAAATTTGTTTTGCTGGCAGATCAAATGTAGGAAAATCAAGTCTAATCAATGCAGTTTGTGAAAGAAAAAATATTGCAAGAATTTCTAATACACCTGGAAGGACTCAACTAATTCATTTTTATATTGTGCAAAACAAACTATTTATCACTGATCTACCTGGCTATGGATATGCAAAAGCACCTAAATCAAAAATTATAGAATGGAACAAGCTTATAGAACAATATCTTATAACGAGATCAAGACTACAAAGAGCATTTATATTAATTGATGCTAGACATGGANTAAAAGAATCGGATCATAAAATGNTGATTTGGCTNAANAATATTGCCTTAAATTTTCAATGCNTTTTGACAAAAATAGATAAGNTCACTAATTCAAAACTCAATATAATTGTAAAATCAACAAAATTAGAAATTCAAAAATACACGGCCGCACATCCTGAGATAATTTCAACTAGCGCCAAAAAGAATATTGGTATAAACAAAATTAAAGGACANCTCAATTTAATTACTAAAAATTTTAATAATACTGAATTAGAAAATAATGACACTTAAAAATAAAGAAATCATAGATATAGCGAATATCGCNAATACNAGTAAGGAAGAAGTTGTAAAATACTCTCAACTATATAAGGACAAAACCATTGTCATTAAATATGGNGGACATGCAATGGGAGACAAAAAGCTCTCTTCTAGTTTTGCTAAAAATATTGTTTCATTAAAAAAGCTAGGAATTAATCCCGTTTTAGTCCATGGGGGAGGGCCACAAATTGGTTCTATGCTTGATAAGCTTAAAATAAANTCCTCATTCATTAATGGATTAAGAATCACTAGTGAAGAGATAGTAGATATAGTAGAAATGGTACTAGCTGGATCTATAAATAAAAACATAGTTTCTATGATTAATGCTGCAGGTGGACTAGCAGTAGGATTATCTGGGAAAGATGCAAATTTAATNATTGCCAAAAAGCTTATTAGTCACATAAAGGACCAAAACTCAAATATAGAAAAAGTTTTAGATATAGGATTTGTAGGACAACCAGTAAAAATAAATTCTTCGATAATTAATACAGTTTCNAAAGCTGGCTTCATACCTGTTATTTCTCCGATAGGTTTGGGANCAAAAGGAGAGACCTTTAATATAAATGCTGATACAGCAGCAGGANCTATAGCTAGCGCATTAAAAGCAGANAGAATTCTTCTTTTAACTGATGTTCCTGGAGTTTTAGATAAAAATAAAAAACTAGTTTCCACTCTTTCAAAAAATCAAATAGAAAATNTGATCAATAATAATATCATTACCGGTGGTATGATACCTAAAATAAAAACTTGNATAGANACTTTAAATNCAGGAACNAAGGCTGCAGTAATCATTGATGGAAGAGTTCCGAATGCCATTTTAAAGGAAATTCTGACCGATGTTGGTTCTGGAACTTTGATAAGTTAAAGTTTTGAAAAAAATTAATCCCGTTAATTTAAAAGATATTAGATATTGGATTTTTGATTTAGATAATACCTTGTATCCATCCGAATCCAATTTATTTTCTAAAATTGATGAGCGAATGAAAAAATTTATAATGAAAAATTTATCATTAGATCATGAGCAAGCTTATAGATTACAAAAAAAATACTATTTAGATTACGGGACTACATTAAACGGTTTAATGTTAAATCATTCAATAAATCCTATAAATTTNNTAGACTATGTACATAATATCAACATAGATAATATTGAGCCTAACTTTAAATTAAATAATGCTTTAAAAAAGCTCAAAGGAACTAAGTATGTTTATACAAATGGCTCAAAAAANCATGCCATTAGAGTACTTAAAAAATTAAATATATTTGANNATTTCAATGATATATTTGATATAGAAGCAGCCAATTTTATCCCTAAGCCAAAAATAGAATCATTACATAAGTTAATAAATAACTACAAAATNGAGCCTATAAAAGCCGCCTTCTTTGAAGATATTTCNCGCAATTTAATAAACCCTAAAAAAATTGGATTTAAAACTGTTTTGGTCTTAAACAAATCACATTCAGATATAAAAAATAAACTTTTTTCCTTAAAAGAAGTTGAAAGAAAATATATTGATTATATCATTAATGATATAACAAAATTTCTTTATAAAATAAATTTAGACATAAGCAATTAAATGTCTTATTTATGTTGATCTGTTAACAGCTTATATGATGAGNACAAATGGATAATCATATGGATAGTAAAATATTATATTTAAAGAATTCAATTGAGCAGTTATGGAATGAAAAAGAAAGTGTAGGAACCTCATCCAGTGAAGAAACGAAGAAAGTCATACAAGAAACTCTTGGACTACTTGATAATGGTATTCTAAGAGTTAGTGAAAAAATTAACGGAATTTGGAAAGTAAATGAATGGCTAAAAAAAGCTGTTTTANTCTCATTTAAAATAAAACCAGTAGATATAATCGCTGGTGGNCCAGGTAATTCAAGCTGGTGGGATAAGATTCCTTCTAAATTTTCTAATTGGACAAAAAAGGATTTTAACAAGAATAATTTTAGGAGCGTTCCTGGTTCTATAGTTAGGTATAGTGCCTATATTGCTCCAGATGTAGTTTTAATGCCTTCTTTTGTAAATTTAGGTGCAAGNGTAGAATCTGGTACCATGGTAGATACATGGACTACTATAGGATCATGNGCACAAATTGGAAAAAACTGCCATATTTCTGGCGGAGTAGGTATAGGAGGCGTATTAGAGCCTTTACAAGCTTCTCCTGTAATTGTTGAAGATAATTGTTTTATCGGAGCAAGATCAGAAATAGCCGAAGGTGTAATAGTACAAGAAGGTGCTGTAATATCTATGGGCGTATATATCGGAGCTTCAACAAAAATAATCGATAGAAAAACTAATAAGGTACATATGGGAACAGTACCATCTTATTCTGTAATAGTTCCTGGATCTTTAAAAACAAAAGATAATTTATCACTATATTGTGCCGTAATAGTTAAAACTGTAGATGAAAAAACTAGATCTAAAACATCCATTAATGATCTTCTGAGGGACTAGTAAAGACCTTCTCTTTTTTTAGGTCTCGACATTAGTTTATCTGCTACTAATTTAGGATCTCGGTTCTCGTATATTATAGAATAAATTGCACTTAAAATTGGCATTTCTATTGAATTCTTCTTAGCTATATTATATACCGCTCTAACAGTATAGTAACCCTCAGCAATGGTAATTGTTCCTTTAATAATATTTTTAATATTTTTTCCTTCTCCAATAATTTTCCCTAACTTAAAATTTCTTGATAGCTCACTATTGCAAGTTAAAATGGCATCTCCCAGACCGGATAAACCAAAAATTGTTTCTTTATTTCCTCCCATTGTAACACAAAACCTCATCATCTCTACAATCGCTCTGGCAATAAGTGCAGCAACTGCACTTTGTCCAAAATTAATTCCTTTAACTATACCACAACCTATAGCATAAACATTTTTTATAGCTCCTCCTACTTGTACGCCTATCAAATCATCACTGTGATATAAGCGAAGTTGCTTAAACTTTATTTTTTCTGAAATTTCTTCAGTAAGTTTTAATGATTTTGAAGCTAGAACTAAAGCAGCAGGCATGCCCAAAGCAACTTCCTTAGCAAAAGAAGGACCTGATAATATTCCATAGTTTAAATCTATGTTAATTTCCTCTAATATATTGCTTAATAAATTNCCTGTTTTTTCTTCAATTCCTTTTGAACAAATAANAATTNTCATTTNATCATTTAAAAATTTCTGATGACTAAATAATATANTTCTAAAATATTGNGCAGGAGTNACATAAAATATTACGGGNGCTANTGCTTCATNTAGNTTGTTAGTCCCATAAANATTTTTATTTAAATTTATATTAGGNAGATATAAAGNATTGCTTTTATTTATGTTTAATTCTTTTGCTACTTCTTTTTCTTTAGACCAAATAATAACCTTCTTTTTACTATCTTTCGCTAAAGTATTTCCTAATGCAGTGCCCCATGCTCCACCTCCTATTATAGCGTATGAGAATCTCATATTTTAAGTCCTTCTAGAGACCATCTTGCCCTAGCATCAAAAGCATAATCACTTTTTACTCCTAATAATCTATGTTCTATCCCAGCCCACGCTATCATTGCCCCATTATCGGTACAATATTTCGAGGGAGGAACAATAAAAGCAAACCCTCCCTCCTGAGCAATATTTTCTAATGTAGATTTTATATATAAATTAGAAGCTACTCCGCCTGCAGCTGCTATAATTTTTGAGTCTGGGTTTTTATGAGAAAATATTTCTATGGCATTTCTCATTTTTTCTGCAATAACTTCACATACAGTGTATTGGAAAGATGCTGCTATATCAGCCTTGACTTGAGCGCTAAGAGGAGCATTCCTTTCAGCTGTCTGTCTAACTGATGTCTTTAGACCTGAAAATGAAAAGTTGCAACCTTTCTTGCCTTTTAAAGGCCTAGGAAATTTAAATCTTTTTTCGTTACCAGATTTTGCTAGTTTTTCTAATTCAGCTCCTCCCGGATATCCAAGCCCTAACAATCTGGCAGTTTTATCATATGCTTCTCCCAAAGCATCATCTATCGTATTTCCAATAATAATATGTTTTCCAGGGCCTTCAACTGATAAAAACATGGTATGTCCTCCTGAAATAAGGAGCAAGAGATAAGGAAATTCTATCTTATTTGTTAGCCTAGGAGTTAATGCATGAGCATCTAAATGGTTTATCGCAAGGAAAGGTTTTTTAGTAGATATTGAAATTGCTTTTGCAGTGGTTAAACCAACTAATAATCCTCCTATTAATCCAGGTCCTGCCGTGGCTGCAATAGCATCAATATCTTTTATAGTAAAGTCTGTTTTATTAAAAACATCCATGATTATTTTATCACATAAGTCTACATGGCTCCTTGCCGCCAACTCTGGAACCACTCCTAAATACTTTCTATGAGTATCAAGTTGAGAATGAATGGATTCAGACAAAATTTTATGTTCTGAGTTAACTATCGCTGCGGCTGTTTCATCACAACTTGTTTCTATACCTAAAACTATCATATTACTCTGAATATTAATTATTACATTTATTTATTACCTTAAAGTATAGTAATTATTAAATATGCAAAAATATAATTTTAATAATCATTTAGTTAGAATTGGAAGCCGAACTAGTCCTTTAGCTGTATGGCAAGCAAATGAAGTAAAACAAAAAATAATTCAAAAATCTAAAATTATAAAATTTCATACTTCTGGAGACAAGATAGTTGACAGTAATTTATCAGATCACGGAGGAAAAGGACTATTTACTAAAGAACTAGACGAAGCTTTAAAAAACAGTAAAATTGATATGGCTGTTCACTCTCTTAAAGATGTTCCAACTTTCATACAAGATATATTTAAATTGTCTTATATTTTACCAAGAGAAGACGTCAACGATGTTTTAATTTCCGATGGAAATGTAAAAAATATCCAAGATTTACGCAAAAATGCTGTTTTAGGAACTAGTAGCCCTAGAAGGATAGCTCAAATAAAACGAGTGCGCCCTGACTTGAATGTTATTCCTTTAAGAGGCAACATTGGAACTAGGATAGCAAAAATAAAAAATAATAATTTGGATGCTATAATTATTGCCTTGGCAGGTATAAAAAGGTTAAAAATTAAAAAAAGTCTAGAAATACTTAAATCAGATGAGTTTATGCCAGCTGCTGGACAAGGAATTATAGTAGTACAATCACTAAAGAAAAATAAGAAAATAAATAAAATACTATCAAATCTAGAAGACAAGAATGTCCGTCATCAAGCTACAGCAGAGCGCGCAACATTAAAGGTCTTAGAAGGAAATTGTAACTCATCTATTGCTACTTTAAGTTCAATAGAAAATAATACTCTTACTCTTTCCGCTCGCATATATTCTGCCCATGGAAAATATATGATTGAAGCAAGTAACGACGGTCCTATAAACAAATCTATTCAAATTGGAGAGGACGTGGGCAAACAACTCATAAAGAAGGGTGCACTAGAAATACTTAAATCATGCTCATAAACAATAAAAAGACTATCATAGTTTTAAGAGCTCAAGACAGAGCCAAGTGTTTAGAAACCTTACTTACCTCTAATGGCTATAATGTAATCATAGAACCAGTAATTAAGATAATTCCATATAAATATATCCCTACTGATTTCAAAAAGGTTGACGCAATAATGCTCACAAGTGTTAACAGTGTTAAAATCCTAAACGAGCATATCGATAAAAATATTATAATTAATATCAAAGCATACTGTGTAGGAGAAATTACTGAAAAATGGGCAGAAATAAGTGGTTTTAATTGTATTAAAACTAATGCCTACTCCGGTAAAACTCTAGAAAAAGCTATTTTAAAAGATGCAATGCACTTTAAAAAGAAAATTATTATTTATGGTGGAGAAAGTATAGCACATAATCCTATTCCCACGTTCGAAAAAAAAGGAATAAATTATGAAAGGATTATTCTATACAAAACAAGTCCTATTAAAAAACTATCAAATAATTGCAAACACCATATGCTAAATAACAAAGTTTCACATATACTTTTTTATTCTCCTAATATTGCTAAAGCATTTTTAACTTTAACTAAAAATTATGATTTTTCTGGCATAACTGCTGTATGTTTAGGAAAAAAAATAGAAAATATATTGGAAATNTATAATTGGAAAAAAATTCTAACTATGAATAATATTAAACCTAAAGACTTTGCAAATTCAATAATAAAGGATAATATNTAANAATNATTAAGTTGANNTATAAAATATAAAATAAAATGAGAACTTCTTATAAATGACCAATACTAATATTAAGGAGCTTATAAAAGAACTAGGAGGAACAAATGAGATTTATACATTTATTTCTTCAAAAGGCTTGCCTTTAAAGGTTGCTTCTATATATAAATGGAAAAAAAATGGAATTCCTCATAGGTATAGGGATTTAATTAGAGAATTATCCCATAAAAAGAATGTTAAATTTGAAGACAATATTTTTCAAAATTACAAAGAAACAGATGCAACTATTACTTATGATAAGATAACGACAGAGCAAAGTAACAATAAATCAAATNTTCNNTCCTTTAAATTTNTTCATTCTNCTNTANCNNTTTTGATGTTTATTNTCTTATTAGGAGGATNCTTATACTTTATTAATNTAAAATATNANTTGGAANATANAATTCATAAATTGGAAAAAANAATTTCCNAAATANCTGTTAATAATGANTTTGATAAGCTTAAAGATTCTACAAAAGATAATTTATATATAATAGAAGAACTANGCGCTGAAGTAGAAATNAATGAAAATGCAATTAAAAAGAGCCAGGTTAAATTAACTGAATTATCAAAAAAATTAGATAAAAGTATTTTATCACTTAATAAAAATTTTGATNCTCTCGGAAATTACACTACAAGTAATAAAAATACTCTCTATTTGAAATTTTTAACCCTTTTAATATTAGAAAAACAGAACATTAACAATGGGAAAAATATTGGTAATGTAACTAAATACCTTGGTAATCACATTAAACAAATAGATAGTCCAGAAAACATTAAGGAAGCTTTTCATAACATAGAAATATTAAGTCAAGAAAAAATTATAACTAAGTCTGAACTTAAATATGAGATTATCTCATTAATAAAAAATTCAAATAAATTAAATAATAACTTACAAACTCCCAAAACATTAAAAGAAAAAATAAAATATTATTCAAGAAAATTTATTAGGGTAGAAAAAACTAATATTAAATTAACTAATCAAAAAATTACAAATGATCTTTTAAACGCGCTGGAAAACAATAGATATAGTCAAATTTTAGAGATTTCCAATAAATTAGAAAAAAATTCCAATTTTACTAATAATCAAAAATATAAAATTTGGGTAAATAATTTAGAAAAATTAATCTTATTAGAACAATCATTTGATTTAATTATTAACTGGCTAATTATCAAGGAGCAAACTAATTGATTAAACTTATTTTTATATTTATTGCTCTTGTCGTGACAGGCTATACAGCAGCTTTCCTTAAAGATGAACCAGGACAAATAATCATCGAATGGTATGGGTGGTTTATTGAATCTTCTGTTGCTGCCATAATATTAATAACATTTACAATTATAATAGTAGTGTTTTATATTTTTAAGCTTTTATACTCTCTCGTTAAAATGCCCAAGAATATTAAAAATAAAGTAATAGGAAGTAGAAATAAAAGGGGTATGAGTGCCCTTTATTCTGGCTTATCTGCAGTTGCCATGAATGAAAAAGACTTAGCTGAATTTTACTATAAAAAAACTAAAAATCTAATCAAGGAAAGTCCTTTAAAATTATTATTAGAGAGGGAGATTGTTAGAAAAGAAGACAAAGAATCTACACAAATTGCTGTTTTAGAAAAAATGCTTATACATCCAGAAACCAAATTATTGGCATTAAAGAATTGGATTGATTACTCTATTAAGAAAGATGATAAAGAAAAAGCCTTTAAACTAGCTAAATTAATTCCTAGAGAAAAAGATACACCAAAATGGTTTTTTGAAAAAATAATCTTACTAAGAGTCTATGAAAATAACTGGCAAGATATTTTTAAGATTATTAAACTTATGTATAAATATAAAAAAATGAATAATAGAGAAAAAACAGATCTATTGGGGAAAATACACTATGCAAAGGCCTTACACGATCAATCTAAGGGTAATATAAATACTGCATTAAAAAGCATATCTCTTTCTTTTCGATATAGTCCTGAGTTTTCTCCTGCTATAGCAACCAAAGCTTCATTATTATTCATAAAAAATAAAAATAAAGGCTTGAAATATGCTGAAAACTTATGGGGAAAGACTCCTAGCCCTGACTTACTGAATTTTTTTCTAAAAATATATAAAAACTATACTCCATTAAAAATGTTAAATTATATTAATGGAATATCTATACAAAATAAAAACAATAGCTACAGTAATTATGCTATTTGTCACTTAGCTATCAAGGCCCATGCATGGTCTAAAGCAAAAAGCTACTTAGAAAAGATTTCCAAAAATAATTGGACAAAAAATATGTATATAATGATGTCCGAAATTGATGAAATAGGACACGGAAATTTAAAAATGTCAAAATTTTGGGTAGAGCAATCAAAATATGCTAAGATGGATTCTAATTGGGGATGCATGTCTTGTTCTTAT
>PAWH01000017.1 GCA_002714055.1 Candidatus Pelagibacterales bacterium
TGGAAAATTTACAATAGAAGATCCTAATACAGATATAAATTCACCCCAATTCCAGTTTAAAATAACTAAAAAAAGTAAATATACAGAAACGACTGTGAATTTTACTCATTTTAATCCGTATTCTTCAATTTTTAATTTTTTAAATATTAAAGAACTCACCTATCTGAATATGCCTCTTTCTGGAAAACTTAATTTCTTCATGGAAGACGAAAAAGTAAATTATATAAATTATGAGTTTTACTCATCTAAAGGCGTCATACTTCCTCATAAAGAATTTCTTCAAAATGATGTTTTTGCTTTTAATGATGTTATGGATATTAAAAACTTGAAACTAATTGGCAAGATTGATTTTGATAAAAAAACATTAGATATCAGTGAGCTACGCTTTGATGCTTTAAATTATCAAAAAATTTATGAGACTATTTCAATTAAAAGTCTATTGTATAAAGATTCAGACGACAATTTTGTGACGGAAGTGTCTTTTAATAATCTTAATCCTCAAAATATATTTAAATTAAAAAGAAAAGACTGGTTTTTTACTAATAATATCCCTATTTCAGGTAATATAAAGCTAACACTTAGAGATTTTGTTATTACTAAATTTTCTGTATATTTACATTCTAGTAAGTCAAACAAATTACTCTTATCAGACAATTTATTTAATACTATTGATTCATTAGTAATGACTAATGCAGAAATCAATATAGAGGGAGATTTAAGTTCAAATATTTTAACTGTTAATGAATTTAGACTAGCGTTTAAAAATAATAAACATTCAGATTCTATACTTAATTTCGTAGGTGATATTAAGAACATAGCAGATGATCCTGTAATAATGGGATCAATCAATATAGACAATTTAGATTTAGTAAAAGCAATTTATGAGAGTAAAAGCATACTTAATAATGAATTATTTGATTGGTTGGTATCTAATGTAAATTCTGGGGATGTCATAAAGGCTCATTCAAATATTAATATCAGCTATAGTAATATTCTAAAAAGGGAAATTAGTAATGCAAATTTTGATCTAAGTTTAGAGTTAAGTAACTTAGAATTAAAATTACTTAATTATGATGATGTCTTAGTTTCTAGGAAAGCTTTACTTGAATATAAAGATTCTCAAATAACTATTATTTCAAATAAAAATACGATAAATAAGTTAGCAATAAATGATATTATTTTTACACATCAATTAAATAGTAAAAACGGAAAAATTAAGTTTAAAATATATAGTCAAGTTTCTGATTTAATTCAATTCTTAGAGATAAATGACATTTATAAGTTAAATGCGGATGGGTTCGCTATTAATAAAGGGGATGCTGAATTTAATATAGCTTTGGTTGTACCCTTTGATGAGAAGTTTGATTTCAATAGTATAAAGAGAACTATAAGCGGGAATTTATATAATGTTGATTTTAAGGAACACTCCTTTAATAATTTTTTAACTGATAGTTCATTAGAAGACTTAAATTTAGAATTGAACGTTAACAACAATGATATTCATATAAAGGGTAGTGTTTTATTAAATAAAATTCATATAAATATATCACTTAATAAATCTAATTTAGAAAAGACAACTATAGCTCTTGGCTTAAGTTTTGATAAAAATGACATGGAGCATTTTAATTTTTCAACAGATATAATTGATGGAATTACTACTGCACATATCTTCCTGACTAAGAATGTAAATGGATGGAGCGCAAAGACAATTGTAAGTCTTGCAAAAAATAAAATAAATATTCCTGCATTTAATTATAAAAAAGAACGAAATTTACCAAGTGTTCTAAAAATTAGTACTAATTTAGATGAAAGTTTTAATTTTAGTAAACTTAACTTCCAATTTAATGATGAAGTATTACACATAGAAGGGAAAATTAAACTTGATTTTTCTAAAGATGATTATTCTATTTTGATAGACAGTTTTAGTTCTTTAGAAAATGAATTTAGTGCCGATATTTATTATAATTTGGACAAAAAACTAGATGTAAAGATTAATGGAAAAAAATTATTTCTTCCATTTGATCCATTTGAACATAATCCACTCAATAATGATTTGTTAATATCTTTTTATACAAGTGTTGATAAACTTAATTTGAACAATAAATATACATTTAATTCTGCCTTCTTATCTTATGATTCTGACCTACAAGGTAGGAATAATGTTAAATTTGATGCTCTATATAAAGATAGATACTCTTTAAATTTAGGTATAGTTAGAGATGAAAATTATATTAATTCTGGTTTAAATAAATTCTCATTTTATGCCGAAGATTCTGGAAAATTCTTTTCTGCAATCGGATATGATAATGTAGTTAGTGGTGGAGAATTAACTATGGAGGGTTATACTGGTAATTTTGAAAATGATAACGATATCATGGGAACAATAAGTATTGATAATTTCGTATTGAAAAATGCACCAATTTTTGCTGAATTATTATTAGCCGCATCTTTGACGGGGTTGTTTGAACTTCTTACTACGGATGGGATACCATTTGAACAGTTTGATGCTCAATTTACTGGTAAGGATAAGAGATATGCTGTAACTAAGTCCAGAGCATATGGGTTTTCACTTGGTTTTAGTGCCGTAGGTTGGGTTGACAAAAATAATAAAACCCTAGATNTGGGTGGCACTATAGTCCCTGCNTATAAAATAAATAGTTTTTTTAATAATATTCCTATAATAGGNGAGTTAATAATTGGTAGGGAAGATGAAGGTATTTTNGGGATAAACTATAGAACGAATGGATCTTGGGATAATATACAAACTTCAGTGAATCCCTTCTCAGTGCTTACCCCAGGGTTCTTAAGAAGAATATTTGATTTTCTAGATCGTCCAGAGACCAATTAATTATTTTTTTTTAAAACAATTCTTATATGGCGTTTTTTTCCTGCTGAAAGTTTAATATCATTTGAGGAAGTGAAAAAAGATTTATCTACTAATAAACTTTCATTTTTGATTACTTTATCATTTATTTTGGCGCCTCCTCCTCTAATTAGTCTTCTTGCTTCACTTTTGGAACTTAGTAAATTATTCATTAAAAATAGGTCTAATATTGAAATTTTTTTATTCAATATTTCATAATCAATATAAACTTTAGGCAAAAAATTTTCATCTCCTATCTTTTCAAATAAGTGTTTACCGGTGTTTTCTGATTTCTCTGCACTTTGTCTACCGTGTAGAAGAGCAGTTGCCTCAGTTGCTAGCACTTTTTTTGCTTCATTAATCTCTTCTCCAGCTAATTTTTCTAACTTATTAATTTCACCGATATCAATTTCCGTAAATAGTTTTAGAAACTTCGATACATCTTGATCAGCAGTATTCCTCCAAAATTGCCAATATTCCCATGGGGATAAAAGTTCAGGGTCTAGCCATATTGCCCCTTTTTCAGTTTTTCCCATTTTTCCACCATTTGAATTGGTTATTAGTGGAGAAGTTAGACCGTATAATTCTTCACTTTTACTTGAGGATGCTGAAACCCTCCTATTTAGCTCTACTCCATTAACAATATTTCCCCATTGATCTGAGCCACCCATTTGAAGAATACAACCATATTGTCTATTTAATTCTAGGAAATCATATGCCTGCAAAATCATATAATTAAATTCTAGGAATGATAAAGTTTGCTCTCTTTCTAATCTTAATTTTACCGAATCAAAATTTAACATTCTGTTTACTGAAAAGTGTTTTCCAAAATCTCTCAAAAATTCTATATAACTTAGTTTAGTTAACCATTCTGCATTATTTATCATGAGAGCACTTTGGGAATTCTCTTTAAAATTAATAAACTTTTCAAATACTTTTTTTATGTTTTTTGAATTTATACTTATTGTTTTTACATTAAGAAGTTTTCTTGACTCATCTTTCCCAGACGGGTCTCCTATCAAAGTAGTGCCACCTCCTAAAAGGACTATAGGTCTGTGACCCGTTTTTTGAAACCACCGTAGCAACATTATTTGCATTAAAGATCCAACGTGAAGACTTTTTGCAGTACAATCAAATCCAATATATCCTGTTTGAGGTTTATTTTTAGAAAGTATACTATCTAGTTTATTTAAATCGGTAGCTTGATGAATAAAACCACGTACTTTAATTTCAGATATAAATTCTGAAGAAACTTTTGTCATAATTAAGGCCTTAAAATTATTATTATTTATTTTTAAAGGACATAACATATGAGAATAGATGAAGAAAACATATATAACAATAATTTTAATTCACTTTTAGCTCTAGGATTGATGAGTGGCACCTCTATTGACGGGGTTGATGTGGCCTTACTTAAGACAAATGGATTAGATAATATCATTAACAAGGGATATAAAACTTACTCATTCTCAAAAAAAATAAAAAATAAAATAGAGAGCTTTATAACTACTCGGAATAGTCCTAGAGAAATTACAAAGCTTATAACAGACTTTCATACATCATGTGTTAAAGATTTTATAAGAAAGAAAAATATAAGTTTAGGTTCCATAAATATTGTAGGGTTTCATGGGCAGACAATTTTTCACAAACCTGATCAATGCTGGACATGGCAGTTAGGAGATGGGCAACAATTATCTAATTCATTAAACATCCCAGTAATTTCAAACTTCAGATATAGAGATGTGTGTTTGGGGGGGCAAGGAGCCCCATTAGTACCTATATGGCATTTAGCAATAATAAATTCTATGGAAAGTGAAAAGTTTCCTTGTGTATTTATTAATATAGGAGGTGTTGCAAATATTACCTATATTGAAGATAAAAACAAAATTCCTATCAGTTTTGATATAGGTCCTGGCAATGCTCCTTTAGACTTTGTAATGAAAAAGTATTTTAACAAAGATTTTGATATTGATGGAGCAGAATCAGCACACGGAAATATTGCTTTAACTTCCGTAAATAATATATTATCGGATAGTTGGTTTGACTTATTACCTCCTAAATCATTGGATAAAAATGAATTAGATAAGATAATAACGCGCCATATAAAACATTTGAACCCCAGCGATAAAGCTGCAACATTGGCAAAACTAGTTAGTTCGTCAGCAAAAAAAAGTATGTCTTTTTTTGTTACTCCTCCCAAGGCTTTATATGTATGTGGAGGAGGTAGATTAAATAAAACTATAATGAATGGTTTTAACCAAGAGTTTAAAAATATAGTTTGCTCTGTAGATGTATTAGGATGGAATGGAGATGCATTAGAAGCAGGAGCTTTCGCTTACTTAGCCGTAAGAAGTTTAAAAGGTATGTCTTTTACGTGGAAAAATACTACCGGAGTTTCGAGAGCAACTTCAGGTGGTCTTTTAAGTCACCCATATTAGTTAAAAATATATTAATTCCTTCTAGAGATTACATAATTAGTGATTAAGCTTTGGATGTTCTCAAGATCATTCGGAAAAAAATGATCAGCTCCTTTAATTTTTTTATAAGAAATTTCTATATTTTTTTGATTATTTAACTTGTTAAAAAGGTTAGAAACGGAATCTTCTTCTACAATAGTATCTTCCGCACCTTGGATGATTAATCCTGAAGCAGGACAGGGTGACAAAAAGGAAAAATCATATAAATTAGCTGGAGGACTAATTGCAACAAAACCAACTATTTCGGGTCTTCTCATTAATAGCTGCAGAGAAAGCCATGCTCCAAAGGAGAAACCAATAACCCAAGTTTTTAAGTTATGGGGGTTTTTTGATTGAAGCCAATCTAGTGCGCAAGCAGCATCTATTAATTCTCCAGTGCCGTTATCAAAAGATCCTTGACTTTTTCCTACACCTCTAAAGTTAAACCTTAGAGTAGCAAAACCCAACGATTTAAAAGCTTGAAATGCATGGTATACCACTTTATTATTCATCGTTCCTCCTTGACGAGAGTGTGGATGNAGTATAATAGATAATGGGGGCTTTGCNCTGTTTCCTGGAGAGTATCTGGCTTCTANACGNCCTTCAGGACCTGGTATGATNATTTCAGGCATGTTAATGAGTCCTTATAAAAATATAACTTTTAATACTTAACATATACGTTAAGTGGAGACTACTTACAATTATGATTTTTAAATCTATCAAAGAACAAATTAATTCTATGAAAAATAGGGATCCAGCTGCTAGATCAACTATTGAAATAATTTTGTGTTATCCAGGTTTACATGCATTATGGCTNCATAGATTATCTCATATCCTTTGGCGGTATAAGCTATACTTACTTGCAAGGTTAATATCACATATATCTAGGTTTCTAACTGCCATAGAAATCCATCCTGGAGNAATTATAGGTAGAAGNTTTTTTATAGATCATGGATCTGGAGTTGTGATAGGAGAAACTGCTGAGTTAGGAGATGATGTTTTTATGTATCACGGAGTAACGTTAGGTAGCACTTCAANAAAAAAGGAAAAACGTCATCCCACAATCAAAGATGGCGTTATTATCGGTGCTGGAGCCAAGCTCATAGGACCTATAACAATAGGAAAGAATGCTAAAATTGGCGCGAATGCAGTAGTAGTNTCAGATGTTCCAGAAGGAGCAACTATGGTGGGTATACCAGCGGAAAAAGTTAATAAATAAACATTTTTATACTTTAAATTATTTTTATGCTCTACAATCTTTAGGCATAAGTNATAATTTANTTTTAAGTAATTAGGTTTTTTTAATGAGTTTATATTTAGATTATAATGCTTCTGCACCAATTTTAAAGNATTCTGCTGATGCAATTATAGATTGCTTGAAGACTGTGGGAAATCCTTCCTCTGTTCATCGATCAGGTAGAAAAGCAAGATCAATAATAGAGAATTCGAGAAAAAAAATTGCATCAATGATGGGAGCTAATGCACAAAATATTATATTTACTTCTGGAGCAACTGAAGCGAATTGTTTAGCTTTAAATGCTTCATGTAAAATGACAGCCATAGTATCATCTATCGAACACCCCTCTGTATTGAGTCAAAGAAATGATGCTATACTAATTCCTGTTAATAAATCAGGTGTTGTATCTTTGGAAGAATTAGAAAAAATTTTATATAACAGCCAAAGTAAAAAAATGTTTATTTCAGTNATGTCTGTTAATAATGAAACAGGAGTTATTCAACCAATTAAAGAAATTATTAATCTGTGTAGAAAATATAATACTATAATACATGTTGATGCTGTACAAGCGATTGGAAGAATTCCTATAAAGATGAACGAAAGTCTCGAAGAATCTAAAATAGATTTATTAACAATATCTTCTCATAAAATAGGTGGTCCTAAGGGAGTAGGATGTCTCATTTATAATGAAAATTTAGAACATTTATTAATGCCTTTTATGAAAGGAGGAGGGCAGGAGAGAGGAAAAAGAGCAGGGACAGAAGCTTTAGAGCTCATTGCTGGTTTTGGAGCTGCTGCAGAGTATGCTAACAATTTTTTTATTAATGATACTAAAAAATCTAGAGATTTACTAGAGCATCTATGTATAGAATCCTGTTCTAATGCTTCAATTATTGGCTATGATTCTCCGAGAGTCAGTAATACTTCCTCTATAGCTTTTGAAGGCCTTGAGGCGGAAAGTATTGTAATTGCATTAGATTTGGCTGGGTATGAAGTTTCATCGGGTTCTGCTTGCTCTTCTGGAAAAGTTTCTACTAGTCATGTACTGAAGGCTATGGGTTATGGCAATAGTATTCTAAAAAGTTCCATTCGTATAAGTTTATGTTCTGCTTTGGAAGAGGATGTAATTAAGAAATTTGTGGGTACTATTAGCAGTGTGGTTAGCAAATTAGAAAATATAAAGGGAATAAATTCATGAATCCGGTATATCTTGATTTTCAAGCAACTACCCCCACAGATGAGCAAGTAGTAAAAAAAATGCTTCCATTCTTTACTAAAGATTTTGGAAACCCTCATTCTGTTTCTCATGTATTTGGAGATCAGGCTAACAAATCTATAGAAAATGCTAGAGCTCTTGTCGCGGAAAGTTTAGGGGCTAAACCATCAGAGATTATTTTTACATCTGGAGCTACTGAGTCTAATAATTTAGCACTTAAGGGGGGAATGAATTACAGAGCAAAATATGATAAAAGAACTGAATTGGTAATAGTTTGTACGGAGCATAAATGTGTAATAGAGGCTGCAAAAAAATTAAGTTTAACAGGGGTTAAAGTTACTAATATAAATGTAGATAGTTTAGGTATAGTAGATTTAGAACAGTTAAATAATATTTTAAATGATAAAGTTGCTATAGTTTCAGTAATGATTGCCAATAATGAAATTGGTGTAATTCAACCTTTAAAACAAATTTCAAAAATTTGTAAGAAACATGGTGTTTGGATGCATACGGATGCTGCTCAAGCAATTGGTAATATAAAAATTGATGTTAATGAACTAGGTATAGATCTAATGAGTATATCTGGGCATAAAGTTTATGGGCCTAAAGGTGTAGGAGCTCTATATTTCAGGAGAAATCCAAGAGTACGGTTGATACCAGAAATAGATGGAGGAGGACAGGAAAAATTAATTAGATCAGGAACAGTCCCCACTCCATTGGTAGTAGGATTGGGTGAAGCTATAAAGTTAAGTTATCAAAACTTTGATCACAATAAAGACCATATAATGAATTTGAGAAATAAACTATATGAAGATTTATACAATTCAATAAGTGATATTAGTATTAATGGTCCATCCTTTAGAGATAGCGACCTACGTTTACATAATAATATAAATATTAGTATCCCAGGTGTAGATGGTACTGAGTTAGTTAGTGAGTTAGGAAGTAAAGTTGCTTTTTCAACTGGTTCAGCATGTTCTACGGGTGATATTGAACCTTCTTATGTTCTTAAAAGTATAGGCTTATCTGATGATTTAGCTATGTCATCTGTACGCATATCTGTTGGACGTATAACATCACTAGAAGAGATAGAATATGCAGTAGAAATGATAATTAAAAAAGTAAAGTTATTAAGAAAATAAGTTGAGGTATGATTGCCAAAAATTACATTTAAGTACCACAATGGTGAAACGGTAACTGTTCAAGAAAAAAATAATTTATCGGTTTTAGAAATAGCTCATAAGAATGATATTGATTTAGAAGGTGCTTGTGAGGGATCTTTAGCTTGTTCAACTTGTCATGTTATAGTAGAACCATCNTGGTTTTCTAGACTTAAATTGCCTAGTTGGGATGAAGAAGATATGTTAGATTTAGCATCGAACTTAACTCCTACCTCAAGACTAGGATGTCAGATACTTCTTACGGAAAAGTTAGATGGACTAGTTGTGTATATCCCTAGTTTTCAACATGATGTAAGAGAAAATGAAAAGTAATACTAAAGGAAAANTTAATGACTAGAATTTATCGTACTCCAGAAGAAAATTTTCATAATTTGCCAGGTTTTCCATACAAATTGCACTATTTAGATAAAGTTGAGGGGTTTGAAGACTTTAAAGATGGATTAAGAATTTCCTATCTAGATGAAGGGCCAAAAGATTCAGAATTAACATTTTTGATGCTTCATGGTCATTTAACATGGTCATACATGTGGAGACATTTTATTAAAATACTAATTGAATCAAATCATAGAGCCATAGCAATTGATTTACCAGGTTTTGGTCGGTCTGATAAACCCATAGATGAAAAATATTATACATTTAGTAGCTTAAGAAATACTTTAATCAACACTATAAACCGTTTAGATTTAAAAAATATAGTGTTGGTAGTACATGAATGGGGAGGGTTTTTAGGATTAACCATACCTATGGAATTCTACGAGCGTTTTGCAGGCATAATAGTTCACAGTACAGTTCTTACTACCGGAACTCAAATAATGTCAGAAAGTTATTCCGATTGGAGAAAATATTGTAATGATAATCCAGATATGAATATAAGGGCTATAATTGCAAGAACTAATAGAATTTTAAACCTGAAAGAATGTAACGCTTATCATGCCCCATTTGATAGTTATGAAAGTAAGGTAGCACTGAGGGCCTTACCAAAAATAGTTCCAGACAACCCTGAAAAGGATGGAGCACAAATTTCTCGTGATGCTTCGCTTTGGTTAAGTGAAAAATTTGATGGACCAGCTATATTGTTATCAGGGATGAGAGACCCATTGTTTCCACAAGAAGTGATTAAAAATTTGAGCAACATAATTAAAGGTATTAATGTTTTGCCAGGAAAAGATAATGCGGGTCACTTCTTACCAGAATGGGCAATGGAATATGGAGAAAATTTAGTAAGTCAATTTGTTAAAACTAGACTGGATAATATAGAAGAAAAAAAGAAAAAAGAAGAAGATCAAACTAATAAAGAACAACAATAGAAAAAAATATATGAAAAATAAAAAAAGAGTAGTAGTTGCAATGTCTGGTGGAGTAGACAGTTCTGTTGCTGCCGCATTAATGGTGGAAAAAGGTTATGAAGTTATTGGTTTAACAATGCAATTATATGATGAAAACAATAAAAAGTCTGCTAACTCAAAATCTTGCTGTGCGGGACAGGATATTTATGATGCGAGAAATGTCGCAGAAAAGCTTGGAATAGATCATTATGTCTTGAACTATGAAACACGTTTTTTTAAAAATGTTATAAAGGATTTTGCAGATACCTATGCTGAGGGTAAAACTCCTATTCCCTGTATAAGATGTAATGAAAGAGTCAAATTTCGTGATCTATTTAATACCGCAATGGGCTTAGAAGCAGAAATATTAGTTACAGGGCATTATGCAAATATTAAAAATAATAAATCTGGTATATCATTACATAAAGCCTACGACAAAGATAAAGACCAAAGTTATTTTTTGTTTGCAACTCCTATTGATGTACTTGAAAAAATAGCATTTCCTCTAGGAAATATGCACAAATCTTCAACTAGAGAATATGCAAAAAAAATGGATCTTCCTGTATTAGATAAACCAGAATCTCAAGATATTTGTTTTGTACAATCTAATAAAAAAGGTGGTTATAGAGAAATAGTGCAAAAACTTAGACCAGATGCTTCACTTTCTGGAGACATCGTTCATGTTAATGGTTCAATACTGGGGAAACATAATGGAATAGATGGATTTACTATAGGTCAAAGGCGAGGTTTGGGAGTTAACTCTACTACAGGAAATCCATTATATGTTACTAAAATAGATCCCAAGAAAAAAATAGTATTTGTTGGTGAAAAAAATGATCTTTTAGTGAATAAATTTAGATCTGTTGATATGACTTGGCTTTCTAAAATTAGTGTAGGAAGTNAATTTCCTGCNACTGTGAAGATACGCTCTCAACACGATCCTGTAAAAGCTAAAATTTATGTTGAAGANGAAAAAAAAGNGGTGATTTCTTTTGAAAAACCATGTCCTGGAGTTGCTCCAGGACAGGCCAGTGTTATATATAATTCAGATCAAGTNATAGGTGGTGGNTGGATATTAGAGAACTTAAATTAATTAAAAATNTTNTTTTTGCTTTATAAATATTCAAATAANAAAATTATAATGTATAGTTGGGAATGAACTTTTTNCATTCTATTCCAAGAGGTATTTTATTGATGATATTAGCAACAATATTATTTTCAATAATGCATGCTTCCATCAAACATATTTCTTCTGGGATACATCCTTTTGAGGTGGCATTTTTTAGAAATTTATTNGGTTTANTAGTTATNGCNCCTTGGTTCATAAAATATGGGATTCAACCTTTANTTACAAAAAAAATNAAATTACATTTTCTTCGGTCTTTTTTTAATGTAATTGCAATGCTTACTTTTTTTTANGCTTTGAGCGTAACTCCTTTAGCAGAAGTTGCATCCTTAGCTTTTACTGCTCCATTATTTGCNACGTTATTAGCAATAATTTTTTTAAGAGAAAAAATAGGTATAAGAAGAAGTGGGGCGATAATAGTNGGTTTTATTGGCGCNGCCATTATAGTAAATCCAGATTTTNAAAATATAAATATTGGGCATATGTGNATATTGATATCTGCTTCAATATGGTCAGTAGCNTTAATTTTTATAAAAATTTTAGGAAGAACGGAATCAAGTGTAACAATAACATCCTACATGGTCATTTTTATGATACCGCTTTCTGCTATTGCTGCCAGTTTTTATTGGGTTTTACCGAGTTTAAATGATCTTTTAATTTTAGCTGTAATAGGGATAGCCGGAACTGGAGCGCAAATGTTGTTAGCTCAAGCTCTTAAGGAAGAAGATACAGGCATAATAATGCCTTTTGATTTTTTAAAATTGATTTGGGCTGTACTAATAGGTTATCTAATATTTTCTGAAACACCCGCAATAAACGTATGGATAGGAGGTATCATTATATTCTCTAGTACTTTGTACGTAGCCTACCGAGAAAGAATAATTCCCCCTAAAGTAGATAAAAATATTGCACAACCAGCAGACCAGTAATGTAGCAATAAGTTATTTATAAAGTTATATTTTGCTTTTAACTAATATTCTTGATAGTTCTTATTTTCAAAATTATTGAGTATTTATGGCGGAGTAGCTCAGTTGGTTAGAGCAGTGGAATCATAATCCATGTGTCGGGGGTTCAAGTCCCTCCTCCGCTACCAAACCTCTTTGGTCCATACCGGACACATGGGTTACAGATTGTTAGTGAGACATAGGTAACACCTTTACGGTAAATGGGTTATTTGCAGGCTGCAAGGTTTTTTCCTCCAGGTCGATATATCCGAGATCATAATGCATGAATGAGACGAGCCAGATGGCATCGTCAACTTCGCGCAGGCCGAGTTTTTGCCCGGCGAAGACGGTTGAGATATTAATTTTCTTTCTATGCAGGCATAGACGGCCGCAGGCCGTAACCATGGCGGTGCGGTCATGGAGGGGATAATCCAGATCCGGCAGACCGTCATAGTGGCGGTTTGCCGGTTTGTATATATCCGCCGGACATTTCATATTCAGGGCTTCATGCGGGCGCTCGTTGTTAAATTCGTGTATGAAGTCATCGAAGGTTGCCTGTTGCTGCAGGATGTTCATGCCGGGCGGGCGCGTGGTTTCTTTTTTGAGCGTTAAATGCATACGCTCATGCCTCCCGTTCTGCTGCGGGCATCCGGGTTTTATGCGTTCGATGGTGATACCTAAACGCAGCCACCAGACCGATAGCTTGCTTAAATTGAACAAGGCGTTGGGTGAAGCAAACGGCACGCCGTTATCAGAGCGGATAGCGGCAGGCAGTCCGCGTTCTTTGAACAGGCGCTCAAAGGCGGTGAAGGCAATATCTTCGCGGGTTGAACTCAGCCCTTCGCAGGCCAGCAGGTAGCGTGAGGCGTGGTCGGTGACGGTCAGGGGATAGCAGTATTTTTTGTTCCCCAGCTTAAATTCGCCCTTGTAGTCCGTGCACCACAGGTCATTCGGATCAAGACCGGGCGACAGCGGCGTACCTTCGCGTTTGTGGCGGCGGCGCTTGCGGGCGGCCTTGACCAGACCGTTGCGATCCAGCACGGCGTGGATCGTGCTGTTGGCCGGAAC
>PAWH01000018.1 GCA_002714055.1 Candidatus Pelagibacterales bacterium
TATTGTAAATTATGGTTCTTTATTCCAAGTAGAATATCCACCAGCAGTTCCATCAGGCCAATTAGTAACAATATGGCCATAAAAATAACCACCATCTCCTGACAGACCTTCATATTTTCCGGTTCCACCTGTATAGTAATATGTTCCCCTATTAGCTACACCTAGTGTTCCATTAGGTAAATCAAATTCCAAATATGCTTCATCACCGTCTAGATCTTTAATAATACAAACACCATCCACAGAAGTAGTACCATTTACTAGATCCATTCTATTAGCAGCAGGACATCTTACACTTGCTTTATGAAAGAATCCCCCATCATCACTCCTAAATGACCCACTAAACTCGCCAATCCAATAAAGCTTGCCTTCTCCCAATTGATATACTTTACCAACACCAAACCATCCGAAATAACCAACGGCTTTTTCATGATGTCCGGAAAAAGATGAAGTAGAAATAAAAGCAGAAATTGCTAATATTATAAGTAAACTTATAATTTTTTTCATTGTTTTTCCTCCCTATAATTATTATTTTAATGGTAATAAAAGTATTTACCAAGTCAGTGTATTATTTTAGCAAATTTACAATGATGACTTCAACGGAATATTTTACGGTAATTATGTGTGAGTAATTAACCAATGAAAAAATTTTTTATTACAGTACTTACTTTAATACTACTTAACTTGTATTTTTTATCTAACTCTTTCTCCGACTTAATGGAAGAAGAAGCATTCCATTTACTAAAAGAATATATAAAAATTAATACGGTTAATCCTCCAGGAAATGAATCTAGAGCAGTAGATTTTTATGCACGTATATTTGATGAAGAAGAAATACATTACGAGCGCATTGAATCTGCACCAGGAAGAGGAAACATTTGGGCAAGAATTAAAGGTGGAAACAAACCTGCTCTTATGATGCTACAGCATATAGACGTAGTCCCTGCAGATCCCAAACATTGGTCTGTACAACCATTTGATGCAACTGAAAAAGATGGATTTCTCTATGGAAGAGGGACACTAGACATGAAGGGAACTGGCATAACACAATTGGCCACCTTTTTATCCCTTAAAAGAAATTCAATACCTCTTAATAGGGACGTTATATTTTTAGCAACAGCTGATGAGGAAGCAGGAGGTTTTTATGGGGTTGGATGGTTAATAAAAAACAAGCCAGAGATTTTTGAAAATGTTAAGTTATTAATTAATGAGGGCGGAAGTGGTAGAATTATTAACAATAATCTTGTTTTTGAAATCGAATTAACACAAAAAGTTCCAGTTTGGCTAAAGTTTATTGCTGTTGATACTCCTGGTCACGGATCCAGCCCAAGAACGAGCAGTTCAGTAACCCGTTTAATTGATGGATTACATTATCTAAAAGAAAATCCTTTTCCTCCAAGAATTATTTCAAGTGTGGATGAGTATTTTTTAGGCATGTCTAATTATTTAGAGGAAGAAAAAGCTGAAGACTATAGAAATATTGATGGTTCAATTAAAAGAGAAAACTTCATCAAGCAATTACAAATTCAATCCCCTTTTCATCACTCTCTTACACGTAACACTTGTTCAATAACTCGACTAGGAGCATCAAATAAGATAAACGTGGTTCCTCCTGTGGCGTGGGCAGAAATAGATTGTAGAATTTTACCTGATAGGACTGCGGAAGATTTTATAAATGAAATTAAATATATGATGGAACCATTTGATATTAAAGTAGAAACTATTATGTCATTTACTTCTGCTTCTTCTACTACTGAAAATGAACTTTACAAGACCATAAAAAGCACATTGAAAAACCTTTACCCTCATTCATACATTATTCCTAGAGTGACTACAGGATTCACTGATAGCCACTTTACTAGAGATCTAGGAATTCAAAGTTACGGCTTCAATCCTATTATTGTTCCTCTTAAAGAACTTGGCCGTATTCATGGAAACGACGAGCGTATAAATATAAACGCTTTCAAACAAGGAGTTAAAGATCACTTAGTTATTATAAAATCATTAGTTTATGATTAATTTAATCTAATGAAATTACAAACCTAACTTTATCTAACAAGTCTTCTACACCACCTTTTCCTGGAAGATTAGGATACTCAGCAAAGTCTCTATCCTTGAATACATCAGGAGCATCTACTGCCCATTGAATATCTGCTTTAAACCTTAACTCTTTGTTAGTACCTTCATTCAAGCACGTAATGCCTCTTCCAACATACTTGCTGCCCCCACCTGAATAACACCATTGAGGTTGAGTAACACCTCTTCTAGGCGGATGTAATGTAAATAATACGCTTTTGCCTTTATGTTCGCCTTCTAATATATCTAAAGACGCCCAATATTTTTTGTCTACCCAATTTGCTTTTTGATCAGCTGTAGTTCCACCCTTTAGAAATAATACATATTGAGGATACATTGCAGCCTGTACTAATCGGCCACCAGCATCACCATTTATAATAATTTGATCGCCAGCAATTGTATAACCTACTCTCGCTAAAGAGATAAATGCAATAGCTAGCAAAAAGACTATATACTTTTTAAACATTCTATTTCCTCCCCTATAAATTATTAACTATTATATAAAAAAACATTATAAATGTAAAAATTGAAAAGAAAACAAATTAACAATGTAATATTGAAATATTAATTCTATAGAAAGCAGTTATATATTTGGTAAGGTATAAAGCAGTAAAAGTCATTTCTTCATTATTAATTTTGCTTGGAATTTTCAGCATCGTTTTCCAATTAAATAAAAATTCTTTAAATGCTTTACCGAAAAGTGGAAAAATACTGGCTTTCACTGAAGGAAAAAAAAACTATGTGGGTATAAGAATAATTCAACAATATACTATTGATGATTCTGGTTTAGGTATTATTAATATAGCTGTAAGCTTTCCTAATCCTATGCCTAGCCACCCTCTTCCTGTATTATTTATACTTGGCGGACTAGAAACTGGATTTGATAGCGTACAACATGTTTCAGATATAGGAGATAATATTTTAGTAGGTTATAATTGGCCCATAAATTCTAAATTACCTAAAGGAATAAGTATTCTCACAGAGTTTCCTAGCATTTATAAGGGAATTTATAAATCTCCTGGACAAATAGCAAAAGCAATAGAATGGGTAAGTNACCAATCTTGGNCGGAAAAAGAAAAAATAAGTTTATTAGGATTNTCTATAGGCGCTATAGCTTCNCCAGCNGTACANCATATAATAGAGAACAGAGGNCTTNCTAATATTGGTTGGACAGTGNTCGCATACGGGGGAACTAATATTGGTCAATTGGTTAACTCAAACCCCAACATTAAACCTANNTGGGCGAAACCTTTATTTGGCTGGATTATTCAACTTCTNTTTAATCCCATAGANCCTAAAGAGCATTTAGAANATATTTCTGGGAATTTTCTTTTAATTAATGGGAAAGATGATGAATTTATTCCAAAAGAATCATCTTCATTAATGCAAAAATTAACACCTTCTCCAAAAAATATTATCCTTTTAGATGGAAAACATATGGGTGTTGGAGAAAAGCAAAAAGAGCTTTTATCTATAATTATTAAAGAAACAAGAATGTGGTTAAAGCAGAACGGTGCAATAAATCCTAATTTTTAATATTTACTTTGAAGNGNTCAGTAATTAAAGTGTTTATCTAACATAAAATAAANCAGGAAATAAAAATGGTTGATCGCGTAGATAAACATGGNCTTAAAGTAGATAGNGTTTTAGAAAATTTTATAGANTCTGAAGCTTTACCAGGAACAAATATAAGTTCTGAAAGTTTTTGGGAAGGATTTTCTAAGCTAATTAAAGATCTNAGTATAAAAAATAAAAGCCTACTANAAAAACGTGAAAAGCTGCAAAGTCAAATTGATAATTGGCATATAGAACGNAAAGGAAAACCACATGATAAAGAATCCTATATATCTTTTCTTAAAGAAATAGGTTACCTCGTACCTGAAGGNCCAAAATTTAACATTGAAACAAATAATATAGATNCTGAGATTGCAAATATTTCAGGTCCTCAATTAGTTGTGCCTATCATGAATGCTCGATATGCTTTAAATGCAGCTAATGCTCGTTGGGGAAGTTTCTATGATGCAATCTATGGAACAGATGCAATGGGTGATTTACCTCCTGAGGGTGGTTACAACGCAGACCGTGGAACAAGAGTAATTATTTTTGCTAAAGATCATCTTGATGAAATAACACCTTTAGTAGACTGCAGCTGGAAAGACATAACCAATATTGAAGTAGTAAATAATGATCTTCATTTAACTGCAGATAAAAAAACATCTTTAGTAAACCCAGATCAATTTATAGGATTTATTAAGAAAGATAATAAAAAGTTAGCCGAAATTATATTGGTCAAAAACGGTTTACATATTCGTATTCTAATAAATCCTGAACATCCAATAGGTAAATCTGATCCTGCCAATATCTCAGATATACTTTTAGAATCTGCTATAACAACTATTATGGACTGTGAAGATAGTATAGCCGCAGTTGATAGTGAAGACAAAGTTGTTGCATACCGTAATTGGTTAGGACTTATGAAAGGAGACCTTTCTGAAGAGTTTGTTAAGAATAATCAAACAATTAATAGAAAGCTAAATAGAGACGTAGAAATTACTACTCCTACAGGAAAGAAACATATTCTCAAAGGACGCTCTTTGATGCTAAACAGAAATGTGGGTCACTTAATGACTAATCCTGCAGTTCTTGACCATAATAACAATGAAATTGGGGAAGGCTTATTAGATGCAATATGTACTACTCTTATTGCAATTCATGATTTAAAGAAAATAGATGGGATACGCAATACCGAAAAAGGGTCAGTATATATAGTTAAGCCTAAAATGCATGGTCCCGAAGAAGTGGCTTTTACAGACGAAATATTCACTCGTGTAGAAGAGATTTTGTACCTTCCAACAAACACTGTGAAATTGGGTATAATGGACGAAGAACGACGCACTAGTGTAAACCTAAAGGAATGTATACGTGCAGCTAAGTCCCGTGTGGCATTTATAAATACAGGATTCTTGGATCGTACCGGAGATGAAATTCATACCTCTATGGAAATGGGACCAGTTCTAAAGAAAGGCGATATGAAGTCTACTTCATGGATAAAGTCTTATGAGGAAAGAAACGTTGATATAGGTCTTGCATGCGGATTACAAGGACGCGCGCAAATAGGAAAAGGAATGTGGGCAATGCCTGACCTTATGGCTNATATGCTAGAACAAAAAATTGGACATCCTAAATCTGGTGCTAACTGTGCCTGGGTTCCAAGTCCGACAGCTGCAACTCTTCACGCTACTCATTATCATAAAATTAACGTTCTCTCTGTTCAAAATGAACTTCTTAAAAATGACAACAAAGAGAGTTTGAATGATTTACTTACCATCCCAGTTGCCAGTGGACAAAACTGGTCTAATGAAGAAATTACTGAAGAAATCGAAAATAATGCTCAAGGTATTCTAGGGTATGTTGTTCGTTGGATTGATCAAGGAGTTGGATGTTCAAAAGTACCAGATATCAATGACATAGGACTAATGGAAGATCGTGCAACTTGTAGAATATCATCTCAAGCTTTATCGAACTGGTTACATCATGGAATCATTACAGAAGATCAATTAATTAAAACAATGAAAAAGATGGCCAACGTTGTAGATAAACAAAATGCAAACGATAGAAATTATATTCCCATGTCTCCTTCTTTCGAAACAATAGCATTTAAGGCAGCGTGTGACCTTGTATATAAAGGAAGAGAGTTACCCTCTGGATATACAGAGCCGGTTCTACATGAACGTAGGCAAGAGTTAAAAAGTAAAATAGAATAAATGGCGGGAGTGACGGGACTTGAACCCGCGGCCTCTGGCGTGACAGGCCAGCGCTCTAACCAAACTGAGCTACACCCCCAACTAGAAAGTAGCCAATATATATAATTTAAATCCTAAACATACAAGTTATAAGTTAAAGAGATGGTGGGCGATGACGGGATCGAACCGCCGACCTACTCGGTGTAAACGAGTCGCTCTCCCAGCTGAGCTAATCGCCCTACTAAATAAAACTGCCGGTCTATAAACGAAAGACCGGCGGTTTATAAAAGTTAATTTTAGAGTTTAGCTATTTACTGAACTTTTTAAACTTTTTCCTGGACGAAACTTCGGTTGTTTAGATGCAGGAATTTGAATAGCCTCTCCAGTTCTAGGGTTTCTTCCCGTAGTGGCGGCTCTGTTAGTTACAACAAAAGTTCCAAACCCAACTAATCTTACCTCTCCACCTGAAGAAAGTTCATTGCTTATAGTGGAGAATACTGCGTCAACTGTTTCTGCTGCTTGTGCTTTACTAATGCTTGCAGAATCTGATACTGCAGTTATTAAATCATTCTTATTCATGAAGCCCCCTTTTTAAGTTTATTATGTCTACAATAGTACTACACTTTATTGTAGTTGCAAATAAGAAGAAAAGTAAAGTAAGAAAAATAAAAATTAGTGTTTGACAACACCTTCTTCTCGAACATTCTCATTATTTATCCCTCCCTGTATAAAATCTTTTTCTTCCCATTCTATTGCTATTGGCAATTTAGTTAATGCTTGATTTATTACATCATCTAAATGTCTTACTAAAATAATTTCAATATTATTTTTAATTTCAGACGGAACTTCTTGCAATTCTCTTTTGTTTTCATCTGGAACAAGTACCTTGGTTATCCCTCCTCTTACTGCGGCTAAAAGTTTCTCTTTAAGCCCCCCTATAGGCAAGATTCTTCCTCTTAGTGAAATTTCACCNGTCATGGCAACACTACTTTTGACAGGGATACCAGTTAANACTGATATCATAGATATAGCAATTGCTATACCCGCTGAGGGGCCATCCTTGGGAGTAGCTCCTTCTGGTACATGAACGTGTATATCCTTATTTTCGAAAAANGGTGGCTTAATACCAAAATTAGTTGCTCTAGACTTTACATAACTGGTAGCTGCTCTAACAGATTCGGTCATTACATCTCCCAGCTGACCGGTAATTTGCTGACGTCCTTTACCATTCATAATTACAGCTTCTATCGATAATAAATCTCCCCCAAAATCTGTATATGCCAGTCCAGTAGTAACACCTATCAAGTTATCCTCATCTGCTAAACCGTGTCTAAATTTTTTAATTCCAGCAAACGACGGTAAATTTCTTGAGGAAACTTTAATATTCTTTTTCTTTCCAGAAACTATATTTTTTATTGCTTTTCTACATAAAGAAGCTATTTCTCTCTCTAACCCTCTAACACCTGCCTCCCTGGTATAGTAACGAATCAAATCTATAATAGCACCATCAGAGATACTCCATTCCTGAGCCTTCAACCCATTTCTTTCCTTTTGTTTATCTATTAAATGCCTTTTTGCTATTTGCAATTTTTCATTTTCTAAATAGCCGGAAAGGTTTATAATTTCCATCCTGTCCAATAATGGTTTTGGCATTCTTAGTGTATTGGCAGTTGTAACAAACAGAACATCTGATAAGTCATATTCTAAATCTAAATAATGATCATTAAATGTACTATTTTGTTCAGGATCTAAAACTTCCAACAAAGCAGAAGCTGGATCCCCTCTCCAATCAGCACCAATTTTATCTATCTCATCCAGTAAAAATAAAGGATTAGAAGATTTTNCTTTTTTTATTCCTTGAATTATTTTGCCTGGCATAGAACCTATATAAGTTCTTCTATGCCCCCTAATCTCTGATTCATCTCTAACTCCACCTAAAGATATTCTCACAAAATTTCTACCTGTAGCTCGTGCTAGTGATTTTCCAAGAGAAGTCTTACCTACACCCGGTGCGCCAACTAAACAAATAATAGGACCCCTTAATTTTTTAGATCTATGTTGTACTGCCAAATATTCCAGTATTCTTTCTTTAACTTTTTCTAAACCGTAGTGGTCTTCATTCAAAATATGTTCGGCTTTGACTATGTCACTTTTTATTTTGGTATTTTTTTTCCATGGTAAGCATACAAGCCAGTCCAAATAATTTCTTACTACGGCAGATTCTGCTGACATAGGACCCATAGACTTTAACTTTTTAAGTTCAGACTTGGCTTTTTCTAAAGCTTCTTCAGAAAATTTAGTTTTATTAATTTTTTCTTCATATTCAGCAATTTCATCAGCTCCATCTCCATCAGATAATTCTTTTTGTATTGCTTTCATTTGTTCATTTAAATAATACTCTTTCTGCGTTTTTTCCATTTGTAGCTTTACACGCGATCTGATTTTTTTTTCTACCTTCATAACCCCAAGTTCACTCTCAATAATACCTAATATTTTTTCTAATCTAGAAGCTGCTGAGATTTCTTCTAACAATTTTTGCTTATCAGCAACTTTTATATTTAAATGTGAAGAAATTGAATCAGATAACTTAGATGCATTTTCACCTTCATTCATAGCAGATAACACATCTGATGATATTTTCTTATTAAGCTTTACATAAGTGTTAAATTTTTCCGATACACTTCTCACTAGTGCAATAAGTTCAATTTTATCATCTTTATCACTATCTGGTAATGGATCCACAAAAGCTTTATGGTGTCCTGATCCTTCAATTATTTTATTGACCTTTACTCTTTCCAAACCTTCTACTAAAGCTTTCACAGTCCCGTCAGGTAATTTAAGTAATTGCAAAACACTAGCGACTGTTCCTATTTTGTATAAATCCTTGAATTCTGGATCATCTACCTCAGCATTTTTTTGTGCTAATAAAACAACCTTCTTTTCACCACTCATAGCCATTTCTAATGCACTGACTGACTTGTTTCTACCTACAAATAACGGAGCAACCATACTAGGGTATACTACAATATCTCTGAGAGGTATAAGTGGTAAGTTTAATTTATCTTTCATGTTTATTCTTTCCTAATAAAAGTGTTTATTCTATAATATATACAGTTTGTGCTTTTATTTACTTTTTCAAGTCTTTTATTATTAGTTTAAGAAATTGATGATTTTATTTTTTTCTGATTATCTGAAAACATGATAAGAGGACTTTTATTTTTTTCCACCACATCTTTATTCACTATTACTTCTTCTACATTTTCCATATCTGGCAAATCAAACATATTATCAATTAGAACTTTTTCTATAATTGATCTAAGCCCCCTAGCTCCAGTATCTCTTTTTAAGGCTTTTAAAGCAATACTTTCTATTGCTTCTTCTGAAAATGTCAATCTAGTACCTTCAATCTCATAGATTTTTTCGTATTGCTTTATTAAAGCATTCTTAGGCTCTTTAAGAATGCTAACTAGGTCATCCTTATCCAAATCTACCAATGTAGCAATAACTGAAAGACGTCCTATGAATTCAGGAATCAAACCATATTGAAGTAAATCTTGAGGTTCTACATTTAATAATATCTCACCCTTACGATGCTCCTCCTTGGATTTAACATTTGCACTAAAACCTATTCCACTGCCTGCTCCCCTTTTAGATATAATCTTTTCTAAACCTCCAAATGCCCCAGCACAAATAAATAATATATTTGTAGTATCTACTTGCAGAAAATCTTGTTGAGGATGTTTTCTTCCACCCTGAGGGGGAACACTTGCTACCGTTCCTTCCATAATCTTAAGCAAGGCTTGCTGAACACCCTCTCCACTAACATCTCTTGTGATTGAAGGGTTATCTGACTTGCGACTGATTTTATCTATTTCATCTATATAGACTATTCCCCGTTGGGCTTTTTCTACGTTATAATCAGATGCTTGAAGCAGTTTTAAAATAATATTTTCTACATCTTCTCCCACATAACCCGCCTCAGTAAGACTTGTAGCATCAGCCATTGTAAAAGGAACATCTAGCAACCTAGCTAAAGTTTGCGCAAGCAGCGTTTTTCCACTTCCTGTTGAACCTATCAAAAGAATATTCGATTTAGAAAGCTCTACATCATTTAACTTAACTTTGTGATTTAATCTTTTGTAGTGATTATATACAGCTACAGATAAGACTTTCTTAGCATGAATTTGTCCTACTACGTATTCCTCTAAAAAATTAAAAATATCTGATGGAGATGGAACNCCACCTTCTACTAATTTAGAGGGAGAAACTTTACTCTCTTCCTTAATTATATCGTTACATAATTCTACACACTCATCACATATGAATACAGTTGGTCCTGCAATAAGTTTTTTTACTTCATGCTGACTTTTTCCACAAAANGAACAAAATAAAGTTTTTTTGTCTTCAGTATCCATCTTTGACATCGCTATTTAACACCNTTAAACTAATACTTTNTACAAACTAATCACTTATCACTCTATTTTCAACAATTTCATCTATCAGACCTAGTTCTTTTGCTTCAATTGGGTTCAAAAACTTATCCCTCTCAAGCATTTCAGATATCTTTTTTACCGATTGTTCTGTGTGTTTACCATAAATATTATTTAGTCTATCTTTAAGATCCAGAATTTCTTTAGCATGAATCTCAATATCTGTAGCCTGACCCTGGAATCCTCCTGATGGTTGATGAACCATAATTCTTGCATTAGGCAACGAAAATCTATGTCCCTTAGCCCCAGAAGCAAGTAGCAATGAACCCATTGAAGCGGCTTGCCCTACACACATAGTAGAAATCTTAGGCCTAATGTATTGAATCGTGTCATATATGGCTAAACCTGAGGTAACCATTCCTCCAGGAGAGTTAATATATACTGATATAGATTTATCAGGATTTTCAGCCTCTAGAAAAAGCAATTGAGCTATTACTACTGTAGACATTTCATCACTAATAGGACCAGTAATAAACACTATTCTTTCTTTCAACAAACGTGAAAAAATATCATATGCTCTCTCACCCCTACCTGTCTGTTCAACTACCATAGGAATCAAAGTGTTTACCGTTATATTTTCACCTATAGATTTAACCATAATTTATTATTATATCCTTTTTTATCACTAAAATACTATAATTATTTATTACCACTTTTCTTGCTTAATAGTTTTTTCCCCTTTAATTGTCCACTTTTTGATTTATTACTTTTTTTATTAACTTTATTTGAGGTTTCTTTGAATAATTGATCAGAATTTACCTTCTTCTCTGAAACTGCAGAATTTTTAATAATGAAGTCTATCACTTTATCTTCATAAATTGGGCCTCTAACAGCATTTAATGCCTCAGGATTTTTTTTATAAAATTCTAAAACTTTTTTTTCTTCTCCTGGATAACGTCTTGCTTCCTGCATAATTACATTTTTTACTTCATCTTCATCAACTGAAATATTATTTTTACTCCCAACTTCTTGCATTAAAAGTCCTAACCTTACTCTCCTTTCTGCAATTAATCGATATTCTTTTTTTAATTGAGAATCTGTTTTTCCTTTATCTTGATCATCTAGTAGCCCTGCTTTTCGATCTTGCTCAAATCTTTCCCATATAATTTTGTTTTCGTTTTCAGCCATAGATTCAGGAATATCAAAATTATATTGTTTAGATAAAATATCAAGAAGATCTCTTTTCATTCTATTTCTAGAAGTTTTAGCATAATTTGCTTCAATTTGTTTTTTTATAGACTCTTTTAAAGTTCTTAGATCAGGAAATCCCATATTCTTAGCTAGGTCTTCGTTAATACTTGTCTTTTTTGAGACCATGATATTTTTTATAACTACTTCAAATATTGATTTTTTTCCTGATAATTTTTTATTTGGGTAATTATCTGGGAAAGTAACTTTAAGTTCTTTCTCATCATTAATATTTAATCCAACTAACTGATCTTCAAAACCAGGTATCATTTGTCCTGACCCTAACTCTAATTGATGATTTTCTGAACTACCTCCCTCAAAATACTCTCCATCAATTTTGCCCTTAAAATCAATTAAAACTGCATCGCCCTTCTTTGATTTTCTTTTATCTTTAATAGGTTCAAAAGATTTTTGCCCATCTGCTATCTCTTTTAGGGCTTTTTCTACTTCCATATCTTTAACATCAGCAATTAATCTTTCTAGATTAATATTTGAAAAATCTAGAATTTTTATCTCTGGAAAGACTTCTATAGATAACTTAAACTTTATATCCTTTTCATCCAAAGGCTTCCCTTCAAAATCTACTTTNGGTTGTATTGCAGGNCTAATTTTTTTCTCTAAAAATAAATTTTTNATNCTTTCAGACACTTGTTTCTCTACCACCTCACCTCTCACTTGAGTTTCATACCTGCTCTTAATTATACTTACAGGAACTTTTCCTTTTCTAAAACCATCAATCTTAGCATTTAAAGCCACTTCTTTTAGGCGTACTTCAATTGCTTTATCCACTTTAGAATAAGGTATTATTATTTGATATATCTTACTTAAACCTTCTTCTTTTATACTAGTAACCTTCATTATCGTTCCTCAAATTTAAACATTTTCTACCCATGGGGCTTAAATTTATTAAAAACAAAATTACAAGAAATTTCAAAATTTACGGCAAACCCCTATTATAAATATTTATTTCAATGTATACGTATCTACTTCAAATTCTTTGCTTACGTCAAATAAATTAAAAAAAGCTTTTAAAATTTATTAATTATTTATTCAATTCTTGACCCTATATTTATAATTATCATATAACTAGCAAAAATTTGCGAGTGTGGTGAAATTGGTATACACGCATGATTTAGGTTCATGTGCCGAAAGGCGTGAGAGTTCGAGTCTCTCCACTCGCACCATAAAGCTTTTATTTTTCTAATAATATTTGTGCACAAGTATCTACTATTGCATCTACATCTATTTTATATTTTTTATATAAATCTTTTAAATTTCCTGACTGGCCAAATTCATCAACCCCTAATGATAGACTTTTCCTCCTTACTGCACCGCCTATCCAAGCCAATGAGGATGAATGCCCGTCTACAACTGTAACAATAGAAACGTTTCTAGAAGTAATCGAAAACAACGTCTCAATTCTGGATTTAATATTTGGATTTTGATATTGATTTGATTTATTGTTTTTCCAATCCTTGTATAACCGCTCAGATGAAGTAATATTCATAATACCCACCCCAGTAACTTCATCCTCAATTGTATGCACTGCATTTATTACCTCCGGAGCAATTGCCCCAGAATAAAGGATAACCAGCTCTGTGTACTCATTAGGTTTTTTTTGCCAATACCCTCCTGAAATGATCTCTTCCTCTAGAATATTATCTATTTTTCTATCTAATTGAGGTATACTTCTAGTAGATAAGCGTAAATAAACAGATGATCCATTTTCTTTTTGCAAAAAATTAAAAGAGTGTTTTAACAAAATATTTAATTCATCAATATATGCAGGTTCATACATTGCTAAGTTAGGTTGTCCAATACCAATTAATGGCGTAACAATGGATTGATGAGCGCCACCCTCTGGTCCTAAAGAAATTCCTGAAGGAGTAGCTACTAATAGAAATCTTGCATCTTGATAAACCGCATAATTTAAAGCATCTAAACCTCTAGCGATAAAGGTATCGTATATGGTTCCTATAGGAATCAGTCTAGTACCAAAAATAGAATGAGATAAGCCAGCCGCCGATAGGTGTAAAAATAAATTATTTTCTGCTATTCCCAATTCAAAGTGTTGTCCTTTAGGAGAAACAGTCCATTTTTGAGCAGATACAACTTTTTTGTCTCTAAATACATCTTCTCTTGGACTTCTATTATATATTTTTCTCTGATTTACCCACCCACCAAGATTGGTAGATACTGTTACATCTGGCGACATAGTGATTACTCTATCTGAAAAATCATTATCACTCTTTCCTAAATCATTAAGAATTTTTCCAAATGCATCCTGAGTATTAGCCATCTTCTGTGCTTTTATATTAACTGCTCCAGATATGGGAAATAATTTATCCGTAAATCTTCTATTTTTATTTTTATTAAAAGGTATAGTTGACATATATTTCTTCATTTTTTCTTTTGAAACATTTAATCCAGAATAAAGTTCCCACTCCTCTCCATCTAATATGTCCATTCTATTCTTGAATTTATTTATTTGATCCTCATTCATTAGACCTGCATGATTATCTTTATGACCTGCTAGAGGTAAACCAAAACCTTTTATGGTATAGGCTATAAAACAAGTGGGTATATCATCGTTACCTATTTGGGAAAAAGCTTCAATAACACTTTCAATATCGTTACCAGCTAAATTAGTCATAATCTCTGCAAGTTCTTCATCATCTAATGAATTTACTAATTTTTTTACATTTTTATTTGAACCTAAATCTTTAATTAAATGTTCTCTCCAAAGTTTTCCTCCTGCATACGTTAATGCAGAATATAAATCATTAGGACAGTTATCTATCCAAGTTAAAATCTCCTTTCCACCAGGCTTTTTAGAAATATTTNGAAGTTTCTTTCCAAATTTAAGGGTTATTACTCTCCAATCCATAGACTCAAACAGTTCATCTATCCTTAGTTTTAGAGTATCAGTAACTATTGCGTCCAAGGATTGTCTATTATAATCTATAATCCACCAGCAGTTTCTGACATTTTGCTTGGCCCCTTCCAATAAAGCCTCATAAACGTTTCCTTCGTCCAACTCCGCATCACCAAAAAGGGCTACCATTTTACCTTTTTTAAATTTTGGAGGACATATATTATGTTCAATAATATAATCTTGAATTAATGATGCAAAAATAGTAACTGCTCCACCCAGTCCAACTGATCCTGTAGAAAAATCTACATCATCAGTATCTTTAGTTCTTGAAGGGTATGATTGAGCACCGTCAAAACCTCTAAAATTTAATAACTTATCTTTTGTTTGATTCCCTAATAAATACTGTATGGCATGAAATACTGGAGATGCATGTGGTTTAATAGCTACCCTATCCTCAGGCTTTAATATTTTAAAATATAAGGCTACTAATATTGCAATAACTGAAGCTGAAGAAGCCTGATGCCCTCCTACCTTAAGCCCATCTAAAGAAGGTCTAATATTATTAGCATTATGAATCATCCAGGCTGATAGCCAGGAAACTTTTTTTTCTATTTCCTTTAATAATAATATTTCATCTTTGGTCAAAATTAACGACATTATTAAACCCTAATTAGTGAAGAATACATAATACTTAAAAAAATAATTTTTGAAATTGCAAATATTGCTAAAATATGATTAAATTTAGCAATAATTTAAACTATTACATAATATTTTGATATAATATAGCGTATATATAAATGGATTACATAGAATATAAAATTTTAACTGCTTTGCAGAATAACGCAAGATTAAGTAATTTAGAGCTTGCTAAAGAAGTAGGACTTACCCCTTCCCCTTGTTTAAGAAGAGTAAGATCTTTGGAAGAGAAAGGTATAATTTCTGCATATTCTGCATTAATAAACCAAAATAAAGTTGGATTATCAGTAAATGTTTTCGTTCAGGTTTCTTTAGAGAGACAAACAGAAGACCATCTNGAAATTTTTGAAGAAAGAATAAAAGAATATAATGAAGTAATGGAAGCCTATTTGATGACTGGTGAAGCAGATTATTTACTTAGAATAGTAGTAAAAGATTTAGAAAAATATGAATTATTTCTCAAGGAAAATCTCACAAGAATCCCTGGTGTATCAAGCATTAGGTCGTATTTTTCTCTTAAACAAGTTGTTAAAAAATATAGCCTTCCCTTACATAATCCTAGAAATTAAATAAATGCAAAATTATTATAAATACAATAATCAATTAGTAACTAAAAACATTATGCATGCTATTGAAAAAAAATATATATCCCAGAATAATATTAAAANTTATGATTTGATGAAAAAAGCAGGAAGTGCTTTTGCTAAGATAATTATTGGAAATTTTCCTAAAAGCAAAGTCCTATTTATATGTGGTAAGGGAGGCAATGGAGGAGACGGTTTAATCTCAGCTTGCATACTGAAGAAAAAAGGCTGGCCCGTTTCTTTTGTCTTAACTGATATTCCTAAAAATCTTTCAAAGGATACAAGTAAAGCACTAGATAAACTTAAATTATCCCCTCAAAACTTTAGTGACTTAAAAATTAAAANTTTTGATCTCATAGTAGATGCAATATTTGGCATTGGAATATCAAGAAAAATCACGGGAATAGAAAAATCTATAATAAGTAAAATNAATTCCTCTAAGGTTCCTATTATAGCAATTGATATNCCNAGTGGTGTNAATTCTGACACAGGAGAAATAATGGGGGTTGCAACTAATTGCANCTTTACTNNTACTTTTTCAAGAGCAAAAATAGGAAACATTCTTTTACCAGGATACAAAAATAATGGTCACCTTAAAATAGTAAATATAGGAATACCTAATTCCTACTTCTCAAAATACAAACCTGAAATNATAACAAATATTNATAAAATCTGGAAAAATAAAATAATATTTCCAAAAATNGATGCTCATAAGTACTCAAGAGGNTATACGCTNATTATTGGTGGACCAAAATCTATGACCGGAGCTTCCAGNCTAGCTGCTTTAGCTGCCCAAAGAGCAGGCAGTGGAATAGTAGTAGTAGCAGTCAGCAAAAATTCAGAAAATATATATTTTTCATCTCTTACTTCTCAAATTATTAAAAGTTACAGAAATCTAAAAGAATTTAGAAGTATTCTTGACGATCCTAGAATAAATTCAATAGTCGTCGGTCCTGGATTGGGACAAGGAAAAAAAACTATAAGTAAAATGAAAATAATTTTTGAAAAAAAAAGAAGAGCAGTCATAGATGCTGATGCAATATCTTCGTTTCAAAATAATATAGACTTACTTAAAAAAATTACCAGGGGGTCAGACATTGTTTATACACCTCACGAAGGAGAATTATTAAAATTATTTCCTAATCTAAAAGGCAATGCTATTGAAAAATCTATAT
>PAWH01000019.1 GCA_002714055.1 Candidatus Pelagibacterales bacterium
ATTGACTAAGATTTGATTATCAGCAATTTCTTCAGGTTTTGGCCTCTCAACTAATTTAAGGCTTTCTATTCCTCTTCCTTGTACTTCCCATGCCTTCATTACTATTTATCCTTTGTTATTTAGAAGATGAAAAGAATTACTCTTTTTTATAATTTTTAATTTTATTTAAAACATTTTTCATCTCTTGTGATGGAAGAATTCTCGGTTTTCCAACTTTTAAAGTAATTATGTATTGGTGACAAATGTTTTCTATCTCTTCTGCTAGCTCGAAGGCTTCATCTAAATTCCCTCCAAAAACAACTTGTCCATGATTGGACATCAAGCAAGCTTTTCTATTCTCTAAAGCCTTAATAATATTTTTAGACAGATCTCTTGTCCCAAATGTTGCATATTTTGAACATCTGATATTATCTCCTCCTGCTATCGCTACCATATAATGAAATGCAGGAATTGGCTTTCCAAAAGCCGATACTGCTGTCGCATATGGGGAATGAGCATGAACTATAGCTTTTGCTCGCTCCTTATTTAAATAAATATCTTGATGAAATCTCCATTCAGACGAAGGAATTTGTCCATTATCACCATATTCTCCATTTAAGGATACAAAAACTATTGCATCAGTTTTAAGTGTTTCATATTTTTTTCCTGAAGGAGTAATCAAAAAACCATCAAAATTATTTACTTTAGCCCTTACAGAAATATTTCCTGATCTTAGTGGAGATAAATTTGTAATATTAAATTTTTTTGCAAATTTTACTACTTCTTCTTTTAAATTTTTCATTTAAATAATTTTTTTAATCCTTCAGTAGACGCTTCACANACACCTCTATTTGTAATTANTTTAGTTATATATTTGTTAGGAGTAACATCGAACCCTGGATTGNANATATTTACANCTTCTCCAAAAATCCTTATCTCTGTAATCTTACCTGTAAAATCTAAGCCAAATATNTGACTAACTTCTTTTGGAGACCTTTCCTCNATAGGAATATTATTTACTCCAACATTAAGACTAAAATCTATNCTTGATTCNGGCAATGCAACATAAAAAGGNAAATTATTATCATAAGCACTAAGAGCNTTTAAATAGGTGCCTATTTTATTACACACATCTCCATTAGCAGTTGTTCTATCTGAACCAACTATACACATATCTACTTTTCCANTTTGCATAAGATGTCCACCCGCNTTATCTACTATTAATGTGTTAGAAACTCCATGTTTAGTTAACTCCCAAGAAGTAATNAAAGCNCCTTGTGACCTTGGTCTAGTTTCATCAACCCAAACATGTACATCTATACCCATATTAAATAGCTTATAAATAGGGGACAAAGCAGTACCCCAATCAACACAGGCCAGCCAACCAGCATTGCAATGCGTCAAAATATTTATATTTTTTTTATTCTTAAATCTTTGTAAAATTAAATCCTTTCCTATGTCTCCTATTTTTGAACATTGTAAAACCGAGTCTTCAGCAAGTTTACCAGATATANCCCAAGCAGCTTCAAATCTTTCCCTNGGCTTTAAAGGAAGAACTGTTTCTTTAACCTTCTTGATAGCCCATTTTAAATCAATCGCCGTGGGTCTAGAAGTTAATAATTTTTTTTCTGCTTCATTTATATTTTTATCNGATGAATCGTTTTTTATAGCTAATGTCATACCGTAAGCTGCAGTTATACCTATTAAAGGAGCCCCTCTTACCCACATATTTTTTATGGCACAATATGCATCTTCTAAATCACTTAGAATTTTAANTTCTAGCTTATGAGGCAATAGTGTTTGATCAATTATAGATAACTTATAATTATCTATTTCTTGGATAGTTCTACTTGGTTTTCCATCAATTAACATTGTTTNCCTATAATAATTTATCTATTTAATTAACCCTAATTAATGTTATATAACTAATGTATTTGTAGGACTAGCATCATCTATATATAATACAAATATTAAATTAACTTAATAATTTGAAAGTTATAAAATGGTTCCTCGCTATAGTAGAAAAAAAATGACTCAAATATGGAGCGCTAAAAATAAATTTAANATATGGCTCGATATAGAAAAACATGCATGTCAAGCTCAAGAAGATCTTGGAGTTATTCCAAAAGGAATAGCAAAATTAATAGAATCAAANGGAAATTTTGAAATTAAACGAATTGATGAGATAGAAAAAGAAGTCAAACATGATGTAATAGCTTTCCTCACNAATTTAGCAGANTATGTGGGACCAAAAGCAAGGTTTATTCACCAAGGAATGACTTCATCTGATGTCTTAGATACATGCCTAAATTATCAACTTAAAGAGGCTGGAAATATTCTCAATAAAGATTTAGAAATATTATTAATATCGTTAAAAGCTAGAGCAAAAGAAAGTAAAAATATGCATTGTATTGGAAGAAGTCACGGCATTCATGCTGAACCAATGACTATGGGATTAAAATTTGCTTATGCATATGCAGAATTCAGTAGAGCTAAGAAAAGATTACAAAATGCCATTGATGAAATTTCAACCTGTAAAATTTCTGGGTCTGTAGGAACTTTTGCTAATATAGATCCAAAAGTAGAGGAATATGTAGCTAAAAAACTTAATTTAAGAGTAGAAACNATTTCTACACAAGTATCTCCTAGAGACAGGCATGCTATGTTTTTCTCTACCCTAGGAGTAATAGCTGGTTCAATTGAAAGACTATCTATCGAAATAAGACATCTACAAAAAACNGAAGTAGGAGAAGTAGAAGAAAAATTTTACGAAGGACAGAAAGGTAGTTCTGCAATGCCACATAAGAGGAATCCTGTATTAACAGAAAATTTAACTGGACTATCANGGGTANTTAGATCTGCTTCAATCTCTGCTAATGAAAACATTGCTCTTTGGCATGAAAGAGATATATCACATTCNTCAGTTGAACGCTTCATTGCTCCTGATTCAACCATCACTCTTGATTTTGCAATTGATAGGCTTACTAATGTCATAAGTAATTTAATTTTATATCCAGAAAATATGTTAAAGAATCTAAACCAATTAGGAGGTTTACATTTTAGTCAAGGAGTACTATTAGCACTGACCCAAAAAGGAACGACTAGAGAANAAGCTTATCAAATCGTACANGACATATCAATGAAAGCCTGGAATAAAAAAGGAGATTTTAAAAAACTTCTACTAAAAGATCAAAAAGTCTTAAAAATATTAACTAAGAAAGAAATTGAAATGATCTTTGACCTTGATAANCATACAAAAAATATTACTTATATATATAATAGGGTTTTTAAATAATTTATTGATTCATAATTTGATCTTTAGCAACTTCTAGTAATTCTTCCATTTTAGATTTTAAAGTTTCTTCAGAAATACTTGATGAGGCTGCAGTTAAATCAGCCATTACTTTTCTAATTACATCTTGATCCCCAGGCTCAGCAAAATCAGCCATTACTACCTGTCTTGCATACTCTATAATATTATNTTCATCCATACCAATTTCTTTTGCAACCCACTCACCTAAAAGTCTATTCCTTCTTGCAATAGTTTTAAATTTTATCTCTTCATCATGTTCATATTTTTTTTCAAAATCTTTTCTTCTATCTTNAAAGCTTTCCATTTATAATTCCTATATTTNTGATTGACATATTGATTATATTGTTAATTTTATAAAAGGATAATATTATTTAACTAAAAATTTATAAACAAAAAATATATATGTGTACTTTATTAATTTTATTCAGANCTGATCATAAATGGCCTCTTATAATTGCTGGCAATAGAGATGAAATGTTAGATCGGAAATGGGAAAAACCCTTTTGTCACTGGCCTAAATATCCCTCAATTATAGCTGGAAAAGATTTACTAGGTGGAGGAACTTGGTTTGGTATAAATAAATATGGAATGGTAGCCACCGTACTTAATAGAACTAATAGTATTGGTCCATCTCNAAATAAAANNACTAGGGGTGANCTTCCTNTNAAAGTTTTAAAACATGATAATATAAGATCTGCTATTGATGAAATATCAAGTATAAATTGTAAAGATTGGAAATCATTCAACTTGTTTTTTGGTGATAATAAGAACGCATATTGGGCAAAGAATACAGGCAAAAACGAAATTAGAATAAGTAAAATTAACAAAGGTAAACATTTTTTAGATAGTTATGACTTAAACTCCCTTAGATCTCCAAAACTCAAATACAACTATAAAGATTTCTGTGAGTCCAAAGATCCGGATCCAAGTATTGATGACTGGACGTCGTGGAAAAAAATACTTACAAATAAAAGANACCCTGAAGGCATTCCATTAGCAGCTATAAATATATCTAAAAAAAATAATAAAGGTTATGGAACAAGTAGTTCTTCTATAATTGCAATTCCTTCTGATAAAGAAAAATANAATAATAATTCAAAACCNATATTTCTTTTTAACTCTGGACCNCCAGAAAAAAATAATTTTTATTCTATCACTACTTGAGNGAAATTATTTGTTAATGTATCTATATAATATAAGTATTTNTATAATNTTANTTTTTGGAAACAAATGACACAATCTAATAGAAAAAAAATTTATGAAGGAAAAGCAAAAATACTTTATAAAGGTCCTAAACAAAATACTATCATNCAATATTATAAAGATGATGCTACCGCATTTAATAACAAAAAGCGTTCCACTATAAATGGAAAAGGTGCTTTAAATAACAGAATTTCTTCTTTTTTAATGGAAAAAATAAATAATTTAGGTATTACTACGCANTTTATAAAAAGACTAAACATGAGAGAACAATTAGTTCATTCTGTTGATATTATTCCTGTTGAAATAGTGGTGAGAAACATTGCTGCAGGTTCTATATGTAAAAGGTTAAATATAGAAGAAGGAAAAGATTTACCTAAATCTATTGTAGAATATTATTACAAGTCTGACGAGTTGGGAGACCCTCTAGTTCTAGAAGATCATATAATAGCTTTCGAATGGGCTACTAATCAAGAACTAGAAGAAATCTATAATNTNTCATTAAGAATAAATGACTTTCTGCTAGGNATATTTTCTAGTATTGGTATTAAATTAGTAGATTTTAAATTNGAATTTGGACGCTTATATTCTGGNGAAGATAATGTAATAGTCTTAGCTGATGAGTTGAGTCCGGATAATTTTAGGCTCTGGGATAACGTTACTGGAAAAAAACTAGACAAAGATAGATTTAGATTAAATTTAGGTAATACAATAGATGCTTATAGGGAAGTCGCCGAAAGGTTAGGAGTTTTATAAATTAATTTTTCTNTTATGAGGAATATATAAATGCAAGTAGAAATATATACAACTTTAAAAAAAGGAGTTTTAGATCCTCAAGGTAAAGCTGTAGAAACAGCTTTAGCTAACCTAGGCTTTTCTGGAATAAAAGAGATTAGACAAGGAAAATTATTTAANATAGAGATGGAAACAGAGGATCCTAAAAAGGCTAAAGAACTGGCATTAAAAATATGTAAAGCACTATTAGCTAATTTGGTAATAGAAGATTATAAAATAAATATCATTAAAAATACTTGAAAAGATAATAAAATATGAAGATTACTATTATTGTTTTTCCTGGATCTAATTGCGATCGAGATATTGCGACTGCTATAAAAAAGTGTTTAAACATCAAACCTAAAATGGTATGGCACAAGGATTCTATNCTTCCTAAAACAGATTTAATCATATTACCTGGCGGTTTCTCTCATGGTGATTACTTAAGGGCTGGATCAATAGCATCAAGGGCAATTATTATGAAAGAGGTCATTAAAAAAGCAAAAAATGGAACCCCAGTACTGGGCATTTGTAATGGATTTCAAATTCTTACCGAATGCGGCCTTCTACCGGGTATTTTAATGCAAAATAAGTCTATGAAATTTATATGTAAATATNTAAATCTTATAAGCAACNATAAAAACTTTTGGGTTTCAGAAAAATATTTAAAAAAAGTAATTTCATACCCCATAGCCCATCAGGATGGAAATTATTACGCTAGTTCAGCAATAATTCAAAAATTAGAAGATGAAAACAGAATAATTTTTAGATATTGTTCTATGAATGGAAAAGTAGACCAAGATAGTAATATCAATGGATCAATAAANAANATAGCAGGTATAGTTAATGATAATGGNCGTATACTNGGAATGATGCCTCATCCAGAGAGAGCTATTTCAAAAAGTTTGGGTGGTTCAGATGGAATANATTTTTTTNAAAATATTATGAATAGNCTAGGTAACATATGACAAAAATTTCTCAAGCTAANGAACTGGGATTAAGTTCAGAAGAATACAAAAAAATTAATTTACAACTTGGCAGAAAGCCAAATATTACTGAATTGGGTATTTTTTCAGNAATGTGGAGTGAACATTGTTCCTATAAATCTACAAAAAAATGGTTGAAAACACTTCCTACCTCTGCCCCATGGGTTATACAAGGTCCAGGCGAGAATGCCGGAGTAATAGATTTGGGTGATGGTCTTGCAGCGGTTTTTAAAATGGAAAGTCACAATCATCCTTCATTCATTGAGCCCTACCAGGGAGCTGCTACTGGCGTGGGAGGTATTATGAGAGATATTTTTACTATGGGAGCAAGACCTATAGCCAATTTAAACTGCCTTAGGTTTGGAAGCCCCAAACATTCTAAAACTAGGCATTTATTGTCTGGAGTAGTCTCCGGGATAGGAGGCTATGGCAATAGTATCGGAGTTCCAACTATAGGAGGAGAATGTACTTTTGACGAAGGTTATAATGGAAACATTTTAGTTAACGCAATGACAGTAGGAATAGTAAACAAAAATAATATATTTTATGCAAAAGCAGGGTCTCCAAATAGTCCTTTAGTATATGTAGGAGCTAAAACTGGAAGAGATGGAATACATGGAGCATCTATGGCTTCCTCTTCTTTTAATAAGGATTCCGAAAACAAAAGACCAACAGTACAGGTCGGCGATCCTTTTACTGAAAAACTACTTCTAGAAGCATGTCTAGAATTAATGTCTACAAAATGTATTATTGGTATACAAGATATGGGGGCAGCTGGCCTAACTTCTTCTTCAGTAGAAATGGCTGCTAAAGATGGTAATGGAATCTTTATAGATTTAGATAAAATCCCTGTCAGAGAAGAAAATATGACTCCATTTGAAATAATGCTATCTGAAAGTCAAGAAAGAATGTTAATGGTAATACACCCAGGTTCTGAAAAAAAAGCTGCTCAAATATTTAAAAAATGGGAATTAGATTTTAATATAATTGGCAAGGTTACGGATACAAAAAATATAGTATTGAAATCTAATAATAAGATCGTTGCTAACATTCCAATCGAACCATTAGTAAATGGCCTAATATATGATAGGGCTCATAAAAAAATTCAATATAGTTTAGATAAAATTAGAATAAATACTAAAAATAATTGGAAATCATCACTAACTAAGCTTCTTAATGAACCAGATTTAACCTCTAAAGAATGGATATGGGAGCAATATGACCACATGGTTATGGGTGATACTATTGGATTTCCTGGTTCTGAATCAGGAGTGATCAGAATACACGGATCAAACAAAGCTATAGCAGTCACAACAGATTGCACACCAAGATATTGTGCAAACAATGCTGAGCTAGGAGCATGTCAAGCTGTTGTAGAATCCTATAGAAATCTTTGTGCAGTGGGATCTAAACCTCTAGCTGTTACAGATTGTTTAAATTTTGGCAATCCCGAAAACCCCCATGTGATGAGACAAATAATTGATTCGATTAAAGGTATTTCATTGGCATGTAAAGCTTTATCTATGCCAGTAGTAGCTGGAAATGTTAGTTTATATAATGAAACTGAAGGTGAAAGTATTCCGCCTACACCTCAAATAGGAGCCGTAGGGGTTATCAAAGATGTAAATAAATATGTATCTAATTTTCCCTCTGAACCAAATAATCAAAATATTATACTTTTAGGTGATACCAAAGGACATTTATCTTGTTCAATATATGCACAAAAAATTGAAAATATTAATAAGGGAACTCCTCCGCCAATAGATTTAAAAAAAGAATTAAAATATGGTATTTTTATACAAGAATTATGCTCTGAAGAATTTATCACAAGCTGCAGAGATCTATCTGATGGAGGTCTAGGAATAGCTCTCACAGAGCTATGTTTAATGTCTAAGATAGGTTGTAGAATAGAATCTCAAAACTCTAACATAATAGCCTGGTTATTTGGAGAAGATCAGTCAAGATACATAATTACTTGTACTGATATAAATTTAAATAATATTATAGAAAAAGCTAGAAATAAAAATATATCCGCAGAAGTAATTGGTAGACTTGTAGGTAAAAACTTTGAAGTAACTGAACAATCTAAAAAAACAGATAAAATATCAATTGATAAACTTGAAAATATAAGAAATAATTGGTTCAAAGATTATATTTCTATAATTAATTAATTTAGGAATGACGTATTATGGCAATGTCTGCTACAGAGATCGAATTATTAATTAAAGAGCACCTACCCGATTCAGAAATAACTATTCAGGATTTAAGAGGTGATGGNGATCATTATTCTGCTCATATTAAATCTAAACATTTTTCTGGTAAAACTAAGATACAGCAACATCAGATGGTATATAGTGCTCTAAAAGGAAAAATGGGTGAACAATTACACGCATTAGCAATCAAAACTTCAATCTTATAAAACGCTTTAAAAAGGAGATGTANATGTCTAACTTAGACGAAAATGTAAAACAGAGAATACAAACAGAAATTGATTCAAACAACGTTGTACTTTTTATGAAAGGTACTCCCGTTTTTCCTCAATGTGGCTTTTCTTCAATGGTTTCCCAGGTTCTTAACCATATGAGTGTAGAATTTAAGGGAATAGATGTTTTGACAGAAACTTCTTTAAGGGATGGAATTAAAATTTTTAGTGACTGGCCAACAGTTCCACAATTGTATGTAAAAGGTGAATTCGTCGGAGGATGTGATATTATTCGTGAAATGTACGAAAGTGGTGAATTAAAGCAATTATTTGATGAAAAAAGTATAAGTAATAACTAAAATTAGCTTATTAATAATTATCTTGAATAAAATTCAACTACTAGGTTAGGTTGCATCTCAATGGGATATGGAATATCTTCTAAGATAGGAACGCGAACCAAACTACCTTCCATGTTTTTTATATCTGCTTGAATATATTCTGGTATATCTCTGTACTGACCTTGTATTGATTCCATAACCAAAGGATGAGATTGTGAAGATTGCTTAACAGCAATTTTATCACCTACAGAACATAAGTATGACCTAATATTAACTCTCTTATTATTTACGGTGATGTGTCCGTGATTAATTAATTGTCTAGCTGAAAATATTGTTGGAGCAAAGTTTAGTCTATAAACTATAGCATCAAGCCTTCTTTCTAGAAGTCCAACTAATTTCTCTCCAGTATCTCCCCTGAGTCTAACTGCACTTGCGTAATAACTTCTAAATTGCCTTTCAGACATATTGCCATAATAGCCTTTTAATTTTTGTTTTGCGTGTAACTGAATTCCAAAGTCAGATAATTTACTTCTTCTCTGTCCATGTTGCCCTGGCGCATATTCTCTTTTATTAAAAGGACTTTTTGGTCTACCCCAAAGATTACAGCCTAATCTTCTATCTATTTTATAATGTGGCTCACTTCTTTTACTCATTTACTATTATGTGTTCCTATATATTTAATAATACAATCTTCAATGCACTGCGAAACTATACATCCGAATTTATTCCTGTCAACCTTATGATAATTATAAATTAATTTTCAACTAGATTAGAAATGATTCCATGTAAAGTTCTTAATTCTTGCGAAGTTAAACTACTTCTAGTAAATATAGCTTCTATATTATTTATCATGGATTCTTTTTTTTCTATAGGATTAAAGAAATCCCTGTATGAAAGTAAGGAAATTAACCTAGAAACAAAAAAATTTAATTCTTTTTTAGTAGCATAATTATTTTGCTTCATAGTCGTTTTAGTTGAATTACTTTTATTTATAAAATCCATTTTTTGGATATACCATTGATAAGAGATAATCATAACTGACATAGCTAAATTAATAGAACTAAATTCAGAATCTGATTTAATATTAATTATCTCATCAGCTTTTACTAAATCACTATTTTTTAACCCTGATTTTTCTCCCCCAAACATAATTCCTGTACTTACACCTTTCATCTGCGCATTTAGTAAATTCTCAGATGCTTGCACAGGAGATATTACTGGTTTATTTAAGTCTCTTTTACGAGCAGTAGTTGCAAGTAAATAAGAAATATCTTCTGTGGCATCTTCTATAGTATTATAAATATTTATCTCTGATTTTCTGGAGTCTATTGCTCCAGCAGATGTTGATATGGCCTTTTTATTTGGCCAATCTTCTCTCGGATTAACTAGCCTTAAATTATTAATATCAAAATTAAGCATAGCTCTTGCAGAGAAACCAATATTCTCACCTAACTGGGGTTCAACCAGAATAATTACAGGAGAATTTATCTTTATCTTATTTAATCTTTTTCTGCCTGTAGACATATATCTTTCACAATTATAATAGTAAATTATTTTTCAAAGAATGCATTAGTTATAGGATATCTTCTTTCTTTTCCAAATGAACGACCTGTTAATTTCACACCAGGGGGAGATTGACGTCTCTTGTACTCAGAAAACAAAATGAGTCTATAAATTTTTTTGACTAACTCATAATCGTATCCAGATTTAACTACATCATCTAAAGATTTTTCTTCTTCTATAAGCATTTTAAGGATTTCATCCAAAAGCCCATATGGAGGTAGATTATCTTGATCTTTTTGGTTAAGTGAAAGTTCTGCAGACGGTGGCTTAGTCAAACTTTTTATTGGCACTACAATTCCATTAGGTCCTTTAAAATTCTTGTAAAAATTTTTATTCCTCCATTTAGCAAGAGCATATACGTCCGTCTTATAGGCATCTTTAAGAACATTAAAACCTCCATTCATATCTCCATAAATAGTTGTATAACCCACACTGATCTCACTTTTATTCCCAGTCGACAAAAGCATTTCTCCAAATTTATTAGAAACAGCCATTAGCAATACACCTCTAATTCTTGACTGAATGTTTTCTTCAGTAATACCTTTATTCGTATTTGAAAATATATTTTCTAAATGCTTCTCATAAGATTCGACAAGACCGCTAATATCTATTGTCTCTAATTGTATATTTAATAATCGTGCTGATTCTTCAGCTTCCCTTAACGAACCTTTGGAAGAGATATTAGATGGCATCCTAATTCCTCTAACATTTTTTTACCCAGTGCATCTACTGCAATGGCAGCACTTAATGCTGAATCAATTCCACCTGATAAACCTAATACTACCCCTTTAAAACTATTTTTTTTTACATATTCCGATAAACCCATAATCATGGCTTGATACTTAGCTTCTACTCCAGAAGAAATAGTATATAATTTACTTTTACTTATTTTATTAATTCCATCTTCATCAAACTGCAATTTATTAATAGATATGTCCTCCTCCCAAGATGGGCTTTGTCCACATAAATTTGAACTTGCATCTAATATAAAAGAGGTGCCATCAAAAACTAATTCATCCTGTCCTCCTACTTGGTTAACATATATTAAAGGTAATGAAGTTTCGGTAACCCGTGATACAGCTTCAGATAACCTTTCATCTTCCTTATTTTGATCATAAGGAGAGCCATTTATGGTGACTAAAATATCAGCACCAGATTCTAATAAACTTTCTGAAACATCTGAAAACCACATATCTTCGCAAATCATAAGTCCTATCTTTAGTCCCTTTACTGATATAGGTCCTGACATTTTTTCAAAAGAAAATACTCTTGCTTCATCAAAAACTCCGTAATTCGGCAAGTGAAACTTATCTACTATGAAACATTTTCCATCATTTATAATTGCTCCCGAATTATAAATTTTCTTTTTATCTCCTTCTCTTGGGTATCCAACTATTATAGCTGGGTCATCGGTATTACTATTCTTTACTAATTTATCTACAATTTCCTGATTTGCCCTTATAAATGCTGGTTTCAATATAAGATCTTCAGGGGGATAGCCACTGATACAAAGTTCAGAAAAGATACAAATATCTGCTCCCTGATCACTACAATATTTTCTTATTTTAAGAATTTTATTGTAGTTTTCTTCTAAATTGCCAACAGAAAAACGCTGCTGACATAGGGCTATTTTAATCTCTTTCATTAGCAAAAATCTCTATACTTATTAATATTAATTTATTTATTATTTACAGGAAGTAAAAATTCACGACCTACTTTAACTCTATTTACATTACCATATGATATTATGTCAGCAGTTGCATATGTTTCTGACCATCTCTCTGGCATAAATGAACCTGTTCCGACGACGTCAATAGGAGCATTAACACTCGACATTAATTTGCATTTTTGAGGTCCAAAGCCACTTGAAGCCACTATTTTTACTTTATTCCAACCATGTTTGTTTAAAGTTAAACGTAAATGCCATATTGCTGCCGCACTAACACCTGTTCCAACTAACCATTTAAGTTCTTCCTCAGTCCTAAATGTTTTTATAGCTTCTGGCACATTTTTATCTAACACTTCATAGGACCTTGCAGTGTCCAGTCCTTCAACAAATCTTCCACCATGAGTATCCATCCTAAAAGAAAGTTTGCCTGCTCTCGCAATGGCAGACAAAGCTTCACAAACTTCTATCGAATCTGATATTTCTTTACCAAAATAATCAATTAAAACGGTCAAGGGATCATCAGGAAAAGTATTGCTAAATAATTTGGCAGCTTCAAGTGTTGATCCTGCATAACCTACGAGAGCGTGAGGCATAGTACCTATGCCCTTTTTTCTCCCAAAAAAGTGAGCGGTAGAATCGTTAGCACTACCTATAAAGCCAACAGCATCAAGTTCTGTTTGAGCCTTTTTTGACCCTACTGATGCTCCATAAGCCATTAGATCCTGCATTTCAGATCCAGCACAATGTCTAGCATCCATAGCAATAAATTCTACCTGAGGAAGGTCACTAGTCATTCCAAAAGTATTGTAGGCAGCAACACAAGGAGCTCCTATTTTTTGTAAAAATATTGTTTCAAAATCAGCAAGAATTCCTAGTTTTGCTGTTATATACATCAGGGCTTCACCCGCACCTACCCATGCCCCTTCGTTAAAACACTCCTTTATTTCTACAGATCCTTTTCTTGATTTAATTACCTTTCTTAGCCAATCTATTGCAAGCCTAGGGCAATATATAACTGGTCTTCTCATAAATATCGCGTATGTTACTTCTATATCACCATTTTTTGAAACTATTTCCTTTGTCAATTTAAAGTAATGATCTGTTCTAGATTCAATATCAGTTTCGTAATTAATCAAAGTGTTTCCAATCTATTTTAGATAATAATGTTAAATATATACTTTTGTTCGAAATTATGTATAAAAATTTATACTAAGTATAAACTTTACTGACAACTCTATATAAAAGATTTTAATTTAATATGAAAAAGTTTTATCTGTTTTTATATTTTACTAATAAGCCATATTAATGTCTGTCAAGCAGAGTTATCAGGAAAACCATCTGAAAAAATAGAAAACTCCATAATAAAAGAATTTTTTCCAGAATACACTAAAAGAATTTTATACAAAAATAATTAAAAAAGCATTCCCTAAGGCAAATATCGTTAGTTCTTAGTTTTAGGATTATTACTTGTTTCTATTTTTAGATAACTCTTCTGATAAATTAAAAGCTAATTCTAAACCTTGGCTAGCATTTAATCTAGGATCACAATGTGTATGATAACGATCTGCTAAGTTTTGTTCAGTAATATCTTGNGCTCCACCTACACATTCCGTTACATTTTGCCCCGTCATTTCTATGTGNATACCACCTGGATAAGTTCCTTCAGATCTATGTATCTTAAAAAAATGCTCTACTTCCTTCATTATATTTTCAAAAGATCTAGTTTTGTATCCTGTTTGTGATTTAAAAGTATTTCCATGCATGGGATCGCAGGACCAAACAACATTCAGTCCTTCGCTTTTAACGGACCTTAACAAGTTTGGCAGAACAGTAGCTATATTATCAACNCCCATGCGAGAAATTAAGGTAATTTTGCCCGGTTCATTACTAGGGTTTAATCTACTTATAAGAGGAATCAGAGTTTTTGCTTCCATACTNGGTCCAATTTTAACTCCAATAGGATTTCCAATACCTCTCACAAATTCGACATGAGCTTCATCAATCAATCTAGTTCTTTCTCCTATCCATAGCATATGTGCAGAACAATCATAATATTGCCCTGTTATACTATCAATTCTAGTAAGGCTTTGCTCATATCCTAATAATAAAGCTTCATGGGANGTAAAAAATTCCACCATTGATACAACTCTTGAAGTATTTTTATTTACCCCACATGCATCCATAAATTTCAAACACTCTCCTATTTGATCAGCAATTTTATTNTAGCGATCGTCTTGNCGGTTNCCTTCTAAAAATTCTAAATTCCATCTATGCACCTCATTTAAATTGGCATAACCTCCAGTNGCAAATGCCCTAAGTAGATTTAGTGCAGCTGCAGCTTGACTATATGCTTTCAACATGCGCTCCGGATCAGGGTCTCTGCTTTTTTTATCAAAATCAATATTGTTTATAATATCACCCAAATAAGACGGTAAGGAGACTCCATCACGTTCTTCTGTCTGCTGAGATCTGGGTTTAGCGAATTGTCCTGCTAATCTTCCTACTTTAACAATAGGTAAAGATGCACCATAAGTTAAAACTACTGCCATCTGTAGTATTACACGAAAAGTATCTCTAATATTATCTGCATTAAATTCAGAAAAAGACTCGGCNCAATCACCTCCCTGTAATAAGAAAGCCTCTCCTTCACATACTTTGGCAAGCCTATCCATCAAGGTTCTAGCTTCACCAGCAAATACTAATGGAGGAAGGGATTTGAGTTTATTTTCCACTTCATTTAAATGATCCTCATTAGNATATATTGGCTGATGCTTTATGGGAAACTCTCTCCAAGAGTCTAGTGACCAGATATTACTCATAATTAATGCAATCTATAATTTACGTTATTAAAAATTCTCATAATTCTAAAAACTGGTTATATCCATACTCTTTGTGTTAGATATTGCCAAGTCTAAATTTATAAAAGATTTTATTATTTCATCGTTACCATTTCTTCTGCTGCCGTAGGATGTATCCCCATGGTAGTATCAAAATCAGATTTTTTAGCACCTGCTCTTATTGCAACAGCTGCTAANTGGATTATTTCAGGCATNTCGTCACCTATTGCATGTATGCCGATAACTCTATCGTTATGCTTAGATACTATCATTTTGACCATTATCTTTGTTTTNCCGCCAGAAAGGGTCTGTTTCATAGGANTAAATGAAGTNTTAAAAACNATTATNCCNCCCTTCNTTTTATATTTTTCGNNAGCTTCTTNTTCCGTNTACCCNACNACCCCTATTGCAGGTTGNGAAAAAACAGCNGATGGAATATNTTTNCGATCACANGGTATATTNTGTCCNCCAAAAATATTATCTGCAAATCTCTGCCCTTCTGCAATTGCCACTGGAGTTAAGTTTATTCTATTTGTTACGTCTCCAACGGCATATATATTTTTAATGTTGCTACAATTAAATTTATTAACTAACACTTCCCCTTTAGGCCCTATATTTACTCCTATAGTACTTAATNCTAGTCCATCTNTATTTGGAATTCTTCCTGTAGCACAAAGTATCTGGTCAGCNGACATTTTTTTTCCATTGCTCAGTAAAGCCTCAAATCTATTATTATGATTCTTTAAAGATAAAATCTGAGAGTGAGTAATAATATTAATTTTTTTAATTAATAACTCTTTNGATATATTTTTTCTTATATCCTCATCAAAACCTCTCAAAAGACTTTCTCCCCTATAAATGATNCTTACTTTTGAACCTAAAGTAGAAAAAATACCTGCAAACTCNAGTGCTATATATCCACCTCCATATATTAAAATATCCTTAGGAAAAGTTTCTAATTCTAANGCATCATCAGAAGTAATAAAATGCTTATTTCCTACAATTTGAGGTAAATAAGGTTTACCCCCTACTGCAATTAAAATTTTTTCACAAATGTAATAACGTTGATTAACCTCTACCTTATCTTTATCTATAATTTTAGCAAATCCATAAATTATATCTACCCCCGCAGATTCCAAAATATTTAAATAGACTCTGTTTAATCTATCTAATTCATTGTTCTTTGCTTTTATTAATTCTGACCAATCATGCTTTACAGAACCAAATGACCAACCAAAACCCTCTGCATCCCTTATATCTTGGGCTATGTGAGACCCATAAACTAGTAGTTTTTTGGGAACACATCCTCTTAAGACACACGTACCACCTACTCTTACACTCTCTATAATAGCTACTTTAGCACCATGGTTAGCTGCTATCCTTGCAGCTCTAACTCCTCCTGATCCTGCCCCAACAACTATCAGGTCATAATAATTCTTTTCTATAGATTTTTTATTCAATTTATTTCCTATATATATTTAGATATATTAATACCTAATAATAAATAATAGTTGTACAAAGCTACTAGTGGATAATCAACATGAGAATATTAATTATTTTATTTATTATTTTTTTTTCATTCAGCACACAATCTGAAAACATTGCAAAATGTGAAAACTTATTCAATTCTTATGATTTAGAAAAATGCCTAAAGAATTACAAATATATGCTTAAAAACCGAGAATTAGAAATTTCTATTTTAAATTTATCAGGTAAGCCATATAAAAATGGTGTGATATTTGTACATGTCTGTGATAAATATCAACCAAAATACAAATACACAAACAGCACTGGAAAACTTACAATATCATTTTCCGAACTGATTATTCATCAATGTCCTTCGTTAATAAAAATTAATATCAGAACTGGATTTGGAATGTGTCCTAATGGAAAATCAGCAAATACAGTATGGGATTCTCTTAAAGTTCAAGAAATATTAAACTTAAATTGTTTTAAGAATAATAATTAAATATATTTTTTTTCAATATTTTGCTTATATTCTCTATTCTATATTTTTTTTCTACTTCATCTCTCGCTGATTTTCCAATCCGATTTCTTAAAGATTTATCTCTTATAAGTCCTATAATAGTCTTAGCCATAGAATCTGGGTCTCCTATAGGAACNAGAAAACCATTTTTTCCTGAAATAATTATATCTTTTGGCCCATCACAATTAGTTGAAACCACTGGACAAGACATNGACATGGCCTCTATCAAAGTAAGACCAAACGGTTCAAAAAGTGAAGGCTGACAAAAAATATCTAAATTATTAAAAAAATATTCTTTATTTTCAATCCATCCTAAAAATTTTAGCTCTGGTAGATCAACTGAGTATTGTTTTAACTTATCAAGTAATATACCATCACCTGCAAGTTCAGCCTTAAATTTNATTCCTCTTGTCTTCATTATTTTTAATGCATTAATAAAATCAAAAAAACCTTTTTTATCAACCATACGACCAATAGCTCCTATAGTAGGAANGGTATCTAAAGTTTTAGGAATTATTTGTTTCGGAAATTTTAATAATGCATTAGGACATAGTATACTTTTTGAGGAATCCAAACCACAATGAATTAACTGTTCCTGCATTGTTTTATTTACAGAAAAAACTATATCGGCTTGTAGAAGATATTTATTTTGTGATTTCTTTCCTGTATGATTAACAGCAAAAACAGGCAAAGAACAGGCTCTTTTAATTAATGGAATAATTCTCGCATTATGAACAAAACATCCATCAACGTTTGATANTGCCTTACATAACCAGTCATTTAATCCTAATTTTGCTGTATATAAATTCCATTTACTAAAATTATACTGCTCTATTGATTTTTTTAGATTTTCTTCACTAACAATACAATTTAAAGTCTTACTAGCATCTGAGTTTCCAGGAATAATAACATTCAAGTTAAAACCAATTGATGTCAGAGCTACTGAATGTATACCTAGCATCGCCGATATTCCGCCAGCTTTCATATCGGTAGAACAAATAGCGAAACGTTTATATTTCATAAAAGCTTAATTATAAATGTTTTATAAGGTTTCACTACTTCTATCTATCTATACCAGCAATACACATGTATTTTGTCTCTAGATACTCTTCTATTCCTTCTGCTGCACCTTCTCTACCAGTACCAGACTCTTTAACTCCTCCAAAAGGAGCAACTTCGGTAGATAATATACCTGCATTTACTGCCACCATACCAAACTCCAATGCCTCAGCAACTCTCCATATACGACCAATATCTCTACTATAAAAATATCCTGCCAGACCAAAATTTGTATCATTGGCCATTAAAATTACTTCTTCTTCATCAGAAAAACGTATTAAAGGAGCTACGGGACCAAAAGTTTCCTCTGCAAAGATTTTCATCTTATTCGAAACATTAGTCATTACAGTGGGTTCAAAAAACTGACCACCTAATTTATGTTTTTTTCCTCCAGCTATGATATTCGCTCCATTTTTGATAGCATCATCTATATGCTCTTCCACTTTTTCTATTGCAGCCATATCTATAAGAGGCCCAATTTCTGAACCACCCTGCCTTCCATCTGCAACCTTAAGTTTTGAAGCGCGCTCTGCAAATTTTTCTGAAAACTCATCATACACTTCATCTTGAACAAATATCCTATTAGCACAAACACAAGTTTGCCCACTATTACGATATTTACAAGCTATAGCACCTTCCACAGCTGCCTCAATATCCGCATCTTTAAAAATTATCAAAGGAGCATTNCCTCCTAATTCCATGGAAACCTTTTTTATAGTTGAAGCAGATTTTTNTATCAATATACGACCCACTTCGGTAGAACCAGTAAAGGACACTTTTCTAACTTTATTGTTAGTACATAGCTCATCTCCCAATTCTGCTGCAGAACCTGTAATTAGGTTGATAACACCTTTGGGTACCCCTGCTCTATGAGCTAATTCCACTAGAGCGGTAGCAGAAAATGGAGTGGAAGATGCTGGTTTGATTACCATAGGACAGCCTGCTGCTAACGCGGGAGCTGCTTTACGAGTAATCATTGCTGCAGGAAAGTTCCATGGCGTTATCAAAGCACACACACCTACAGGTTGTTTAATTGTTANTATTCTTCTATCAGACATTGTAGACGGAATTGTTTTCNCATACGTTCTTTTNGCTTCTTCAGCAAACCAATCAACAAACCAAGAGGCATAAACTATTTCTCCTCTTGCATCTGGGATCGGCTTGCCATTTTCTAATGTCATTATAAGAGCAAGGTCATCAATATTTTCTAAAATTAAGTCATGCCAGCGACGAATAATAGCAGATCTTTCCTTTCCTGTTAATTTTTTCCAACCTAACCAAGAAGAATGGGCAGAATCAATAGCTTTTTTAACTTCATTTCTAGATATTGCAGGCATAGTTCCAATTGTTGAAGAATCTGAAGGATTCTTCACTGCAAAGGTGTTACCACCTACAGCATCTAACCATTCACCGTTTATAAAACATTGTTGTTTAAATAATTCTTTATCTTTTAATTGAAGAATTAAACTTCCAGCATCTATATCCATAATTATTACTCCCCATTCCTATAACTTTGCTAATAAAATGTATTATTATATTTTAAATGATTTTTGTAAAATATATTTAATGTAAATTCACTTACCCAAAATATCTTAGTAAGAACTTGCCATTTTTACTTAACCATTTTCTATGAATATTAAAATNAGGCATAAAACTCTCAACATTANTCCAAAAACTGCGGGAATGATTAGGATGTCTTATGTGAGATAACTCATGTACGACTAAGTATCTTATAACCTGCTCTGAAGCCATAATTATTCTCCAATCAAACGTTAATTTTTTTGTTTTATTACAGCTTCCCCACTTAGATTTATATTCACTTATTTTGATATTATTTACTGATACATCCATTAAATTTTTATAATAAGTTACTGTTTTATTTAAATTATATTCAGACTCAAAAAAATACCACTTGAATAAAGTATCTTTAATGATCCCTTTATTTTGGTAGGATCCATTTATATNTATATTTAAAAAATTGTTTGTAAGTTCTGCCCTATTAGAAGAAAATTCTTTTACATTTAGTTTATATTGTTTCCCTTTAAATAATAATATATCTCCATTATTATATTTTATTATAGGTTGTCCTCTTAAAATTTTATCTTCAGCAAATTTTTTAGTTATCCATTTATTCTTAATAGTAATTATATTATTTATTGTGTTTTCTGATATATAGAAAGGAGCCTTTACGTACAAANTGTTATCTTTAACAATCAATGCAACGGAATTCCTTCTGCTTGAGCGATTGATTTTTATTTCAAAATTATTTTTCATTTATACATTTATTAGATCTGTTCATAGAATTTATCTGCCCATTCGGGAATAATCTGTTCGATAGCATCTAATAGTTGATTTAATTCATCTTCTTTTATAGTGAAACATGGCATAATATATATAATATCTAAAAATGGTCTTATCCAAACTCCTTTTTCTGTAAATCTATTCCTAAGCCAGTTTAAATCCGGGATTCTTTTTAATTGAACTACTCCAATTGCTCCTTTTGATCTTACATCTAATACTCCAGGAAAATTACTAAACGTCTCCATCCTATCTTTAATTATTTTCTCAATATTTAAAACTTGCTCTAATCGAGGCTCATCCTTAAAGATTTCAATAGAAGCATTTGCTGCAGCACATGCAAGCGGATTAGCCATATAGGTAGGCCCATGCATTAAAGCTTTATTAAGATCAGAACCTAAAAAAGCCTCATACACATCACGAGTGGTTACGACAGCGGACAATGATAAAGCCCCACCAGTTAAAGCTTTTCCCAAACAGAGAATATCAGATTGTATATCTGCCTGCTCGTATGCAAACATAGTTCCAGTTCTTCCAAATCCAGTTGCTATTTCATCTAGGATAAATAGAATATCATTTTTTTTTGCAACACCTGCTATATAGCTTAAAACTTGAGTAGAGTGCATTTTCATTCCACCCGCACATTGTACTAAAGGCTCAAGAATAATAGCTGCTATTTTAGATTTGTTATCAGCCACAATCTTTTCAAACTTTTTCTTCTGAATATTAGAATTAGGAATCTCCGATATTATTTGCTTAGATATATGATTCTTAAACAATGAATGCATACCATCATCTGGATCGCACACTGACATTGCCCCTGATGTATCTCCATGATAGGCATGTTTAAAACTAAGAAATTTATTTTTTTCTTTTACGCCTAAATTTAGCCAATATTGAATTGCCATCTTCATACTTACCTCAACAGCTACTGAGCCTGAGTCTGCATAGAAGACATGATTATATTTTTTTGATAGAATACAAAGTAAGTTATCCGTTAGATTATCTGCTGGTTCATGAGAAAAACCACCAAACATTATGTGAGGCATCTTTTTTATCTGCTTGATTATTGACTCTTCGATTTTAGGATTGTTATAACCATGACAAGCTGTCCACCACGAGGAAATACCGTCAATCAAAATTTTATTATTTTCTAAATAAATTTTTGAACCTTGTGTTTTTATAGCTTTAGGTACATTTTGAAGTTGCCCCATTTGTGCATATGGGAACCAAACATTTGGGTGAGGCTCAGTCAAAGATTTGTATTCTCTACATTTTTTTCAGGAATTAGACCTAATTGGTCAAACATTTCACTATCTACATCATCACCAGAATTTTCAGCAGTTAAAAGTATATCTCCCATAAAGATTGAACTAGCGCCTGCCAAAAAACATAATGCCTGCGTTGAAGTTGACATGCTGGCCCTTCCGGCCGACAATCTTACTGTAGATTTTGGCATCATTATTTTTGCAGTTGCTACTACCCTTACTAATTCTATTGGATCCAAATCTTCAACTTTCTCAAGCGGGGTACCTGGAATTTTTATCAAAAGATTTATAGGCACACTCTCTGGATGATCACCTAGGTTTGCTAAAGATCTTAGCATTTCAACTCTATCTTTGCGGCTTTCTCCCATTCCTACTATTCCACCACAACACACTTTTAAACCAGATTTACGTACTTTAGATAAGGTATCTAACCTATCTGCAAAATATCTAGTTGAAATTATCGATTTATAAAAATCTTCTGAAGAGTCTATATTGTGATTATAATAATCCAATCCTGCCCTTGCCAACTTTTCAGCTTGTCCTTCCTTCAATAAACCTAAGGTAACACAGCTTTCTAATCCTAAAGTTTTAACCTCATGGACCATCTCGCATACTTTTNCTANATCTTGNTCAGTNGGNCCNCTCCANGCAGCTCCCATACAAAACCTTGTAGCTCCTTCTTCTTTAGCTTTTTTAGCCGCTAANTTTACATCTTTAAGAGGCATTAAAGACTCTTTTTNAAGATCTACATTATAGTGTGAGCTCTGTGGNCAATAGGCACAATCTTCAGGACATGATCCAGTTTTTATACTTAGTAACTTACTCATTTGAATTTCATTTTTAATGAAATTTAATCTATGCAAAGTTTGTGCTTCATAAACTAATTCTAGTAATGGCTTATTTATAAGATCTACAGATTCTTCTATATCCCAATCATGTCTTATAGTATTGTTGAAATTATTATGTTCCCTATGCATGTATGCATAATAATGGTTGTAACTCAATGAGCAAGAAGAAATTTTATGGAAAATGATGTAAAACATATTTTTTATAATGAAATTAGAAAAATAAAAGATACCTCGCAATTACGTATTTTAAATGAAAGCTATAGATCAAAAGATTCAAAAGTGCTTAGAAATGGGAAAAGGCTTATTTCATTTAGTTGCAATGACTATTTAGGTTTAACACAAAATGAAACTCTAATTAATGCAAGCATTAACGCCATAAAAAAATATGGCACTGGAGCAGGTGCATCAAGATTAGTCTCAGGCAATCATCCTTTATATACTAAACTGGAAAACCTAATTTCTAATTTTAAATTAGGGGAATCCACTTGTGTTTTTGGAAGTGGATTTTTAACTAATACAGGAGTGATTCCTGCTATAGCCTCAAAAAATGATTTAATAGTTTATGATGAATTAAGTCATGCATCCACAAACTTAGGAATAAAATTATCTAAAGCTAAAAATATTAAATTTATGCACAATGATAATAATCATGTTGAAAATATTCTTAAAAAAAATAGATCCCAATATAGATCATGCTTTCTTCTTACAGAAGGCGTTTTTAGTATGGATGGAGATACTGCTGATTTAAAAGCATTATCATTTTTAGCAAAAAAATATAATGCCTCTATAATTTTAGATGACGCTCATGGATTTGGCGTGTTAGGAGAAGGAAGGGGTTCTCAATTTGAATTTAAACCTACTCCCGAAATTTTAGTTCAAATAGGAACTCTCTCAAAAGCAGCGGGAAGCTATGGAGGGTTCACAGTTGCTCCTAAAATTATAAACGACCTGATGCATAACAAAGCCAGAAGTCTAATCTATACAACAGGATTACCGCCTGCCACTGTAGCCGCTTCAATAGCCGCCATAAATATTATTCGAACTGATAAAAAGTTAGTCAAAAAACCTCTAGAAAATGCAGTCACGTTTTGTAAGGAAGCTCAACTTCCTATGCCTCAATCTTCTATTGTAACTTTAATACTCGGTACAGAGAAAAAAACTCTAAAAGCATCCAGAATCATTGAAAAAGAAGGATTTTATGTAGGAGCTATTAGACCTCCCACTGTTCCTCCGAACACTTCAAGATTAAGGTTTACATTTTGTGCCAACCATAAAAAAAATGAAATTATTAAACTTGCAAAGATAATTAGAAATATAAGAGATATAATTTAATCACTATTAAAGGATAGACGGATGAGTTCATTTTTTATTACAGGTTCTGGAACTAATGTAGGCAAAACTTATATTACACGCGAACTCATTGGTAGAGCTACTAGTTTAAAAATGAAAAT
>PAWH01000020.1 GCA_002714055.1 Candidatus Pelagibacterales bacterium
TTTAATAAATTTATTGATATGTGTAGGGATTTTTATCTTGGTATTTTTATTCGTAAAATCAGAAGACCATTTATATTTCCATCTTATAACCATATTGGCCTTATTGATAGGTATCCTCTTAATCGTTCCAATTGGTGGCGCAGATATGCCAGTAGTTGTTTCAATGTTAAATTCATATTCGGGGTGGGCGGCGGCAGGCATTGGTTTTACGCTTCAAAATACTGCTCTAATAATAGTTGGAGCTCTTGTAGGAGCTTCTGGTGCTATACTTTCCTACATAATGTGTCGTGCTATGAATAGATCATTTGTAAATGTCATTCTTGGAGGATTTGGCAATAAAGAAGAGAATAATTCTTCAAATGATTCTAATAAAAACACCAATCCAGGTAGCGCTGAAGATGCAGCGTTCATAATGAAAAATGCAGAAAATGTTATTATAGTTCCTGGATACGGCATGGCTGTAGCACAAGCGCAACACATTCTTAGAGAAATGGTGGATATACTTAAAAGATCAGGAGTAAAAGTTAAATATGCTATACATCCAGTGGCAGGAAGAATGCCTGGTCACATGAACGTATTACTTGCAGAAGCTAATGTTCCCTACGATGAAGTTTTTGAATTAGAAAACATAAATAGTGATTTTTCATCGGCTGATGTAGCTTTTGTCATCGGAGCAAATGATATAACAAATCCTGCTGCAAAATTAGATCCTTCTAGTCCAATCGCTGGAATGCCTATACTGGAAGTAGAAAAATCAAAGACAGTATTATTTGTTAAAAGATCTCTATCTCCAGGATATGCAGGAATAGATAACAAAGTATTTTATAATGATAATACAATGATGTTATTTGATGATGCAAAAAAAATGCTAGATAAAATAGTAAAAGTTCTTAATTAATATCAGAATCTTTCTTGCCTTTTTTTATTAAAAAATTATCCAATTCAGAAATATCTGAGCTATTCATCGCTATTGAAATAGCTTCTTTAAGATTCTGTACATCGTGATCTGTTATATTTTTAGCAACTATTGGCTTAACTAGAGCATTGTATATTTTACTATATTTTTCTTTTCCTCTTATCCAAGTATCCCCATACCCCTTTAATAAATGCGGAAGATTAGCAAGTACTTCTGCATATTTTAAAGAACTATTTAAAGACAATTTAATAGCGTCTAGCCATATATTTATTTCTCTTACTTCTTCATTATATCTATAGGAACTCAGTCTTATATGTCTAAAAGAAGATAAAAATTTTAGCAAAAGATACCCCGTTATACTCCTAGAATTAACCTGCATCCCTCTTCCAACAAATGGAAGAAATTTAAATATTAATTTGTTATTAGAAAGCCATTTTCCCAATTTATTCGGCATCATAGCTATAATTTCATCTTTGCCAGGTTTAAAATAATCCTTAACTATTAAAATCTGATCTTCCTTTAAATTGACCTCTTTTTTAACTCTTGCCATTCTCTTTTTAGAAATTTTTAACTGAGCTACCCTAGGAATATCTTCGTACGCCATCCATAAACACAACCTTCTAGCAGCTGTTTCTATTACAGAAAAAGCCATTTCTTCTTTAGTATCTATATGACTAATCAGTTCGTTTACTCTTTTTAAAAATATTTCTTTATAATTCTTATTTTGATATTCTTCGCAACGTGACATTCCTAAGCTAATAGTATTTTGAAGGCTATCAGGAACTTCGATTTCTATATTTATCTCATTTTTATTGTCGGTTTTAATATCGTCAATTTTTTTATTTATAATATTGTATTCTTTGTTATTCACTTTCTTATAAGCAGACCTAAAACCCGCTAAACTCTTTCTTCCAAAATCGTCCTCCCTAAAAACTGATTCAAAAATATCTTTATCCCATGGAAGCATATTAGTTCCTGCCATGGCTCCAAACATTGGCGACGAAATGATAGTAGAACTTTCCTCTGCGATATTCTGTAAATCTAAAAAAACAAAATTTTTAGCCATTTTAGACCCAGTCTCTATAATATTCTTAGAATCAAATCTTCCATCGAACAAATGAGACTTTTCAATGTTAGTCAAAGCTCTACTTTCTGAAGATATCAAAGTTGTTCTTTCAGGATTTACAAATCCTCTTTCGATTACTCTAGCTGTTTCTAATAATTCGCTAGAAACAACTAAATCAACTTTTCCGGCAATTGGATACATTGACAAAATTGGCTCTTTACCAAATTCAAATTGTGCATTACAAATTTCAACATAATAACTTGTACTTCCAGTTCTCTGAGCAACCCCTGGAACTGATGTCCCTTGCACATGAAGTTTTTTCTTTCTAGCACACTCTAATATCCAATTCATCAAAGTGCCGCCACCTTCCCCACCTAAAGCTGTAATTAAAATAGATATTTTATCAGGCATATTCTTCAAACAACCTTAAAACCTTTGAACGAATCCAATTCAAAAGAAGATCCCATTTGTTTGGGTTAGTAATTATTTCTGCCTTCCAAAAAGAAGGACACAGTGTGGCCTCAATTGCATTCTCTCCACATAGTCCACAACCAACGCAGCCATCCGTAACATGGGCAACTGGATCAATTTTCAAAGGATCACTTGACGGTTTTACTGTAAGAGTGGGACATCCAGACAAACGTATACAAGAGTGATCGCCAGTACAAGTTTCTTCATCTACTCCAAATCTTACTCTCTTAAAACGTTTCTTCATTTTAAGTTTTTCTGCTCTAAATGGACGTAAACGCCTCTGTCTTTCTAGTTGGCATTCTCCTTCTGCCACAATAACCTTTAAGCCTTTAAAGGAACTGTTAAAGGCTTCTAAGAGAGTCTTTTTTACTTTCCCAACATTATAAGTATGAACTGTTTTTACCCATTGTACTCCTAATCCTTCTAGGGCCTTTTGTATTGTATGGTCATTTTCGGTGGCACTGTTTGAATTAGCTAATCTTCTATAGTTTTGATCTGGTGTTGATATCAAATCTTGAGTACCCGTAGCTGAGGTATAACCATTCTGTAATACTATTAAAATTCCATCACCTCCATTTAATAACCTGGAGGCAACTCCACTTAACAACCCATTATGCCAAAAGCCTCCATCTCCCATAATAGCAATAGGTCTTTTTTCTGAAAAGCTTTGCACACCTGCACTTGCAGCCAAACTCATTCCATAACCCAATATAGATTGACCAAATGAAAAAGGAGCAAAAGTAGCAAACGAGTGACATCCAATATCAGTAGAAATATGTATTTTTCCAATATCATTTTCTATCATTTTCAAAGCCGAAAAGAATGGTCTTTCTGGACAACCCGTACAAAAACCAGGTGGTCTAGGAGGAATTTCTGATGCTAATAACCCCTTGGCCTTCTCTTTTATGTTTTTCACTTCAGATGTATAGTCCGTATTAGAGAAGTTCTTAAAATCTTTTATAAATTCATTTATAAACTCAGCCACTCCTTTATATATTACTTCAGAAGTATATTCTCCTGCCATTGGTAAGTATCCTTTTCCCATAACTTTTGTAGAGAGACTCTTTTGATGAAAGAGCAAACCTATTTCTTGTTCTAGGTATGGAGGTTGACCTTCTTCTACAACTAATACAGCTCTAAAATTCTCAGAAAAAGATACTATTTCTTCAGGAATAATAGGATGAACAGCATTTAATATTAAGATAGATACTTTAGTATTACCAAATGAATCAGATAAGCTCATTTCTTCTAATGAACATATTAGATTATTATACAACCCACCTTGAACTATTATTCCAACGTCATTCATGTCTCCTTTAATAATTTCATTAATATTTTTATCTGCTATAAATTGCCTAGCTTTATCAATTCTCTCTTCATATTTAAGTTTTTCTTGTAAATAAGTACTAGGCGGATGCGCTATTAAATCATAATTTTGCTCAGCAACTTGTGAAATTTTATTAATAGAAGAAATATTAGGTTTTATATTATCTTTAGTTTTAAATCTTCCCTGTAAGTGACACGCTCTTACCCGCATTTGCATCATAACAGGAGCATTAGATAATTCTGACAACTGAAAAGCATTCTCCACACAATTTACTATATTTTCCAAATTAGGCTTAGGATCTAATAGCCAAATAGTAGATTTTAAAGCAACGCTATGGGTTCTTTCTTGAATAATACTGGAGCCCTCTCCATAATCTTCTCCAATAATGATTAGAGCTCCACCTTTAACTCCAACTGAAGATAAATGTGATAAGGCATCAGAAGCGACATTTGTTCCCACTATTGATTTCCAAGTTACCGCTCCTCGCACTCTATAATTTATAGAAGCACCTAACATAGCAGCAGCCGCAGATTCATTTGCACATGCCTCGACGTGAACCCCAAGTTCCTGCATATATTCTTTTGCTTGAACCATGACATCTAACAGATTCGAGACAGGAGAGCCTTGATAACCTCCTACATATGAAACTCCCGATTGAAGCAATGCTTTAGTAACAGCTAAAATCCCCTCTCCTTCAAAGATTTCACCTTCTCTTAGTTTAAGCATCTCAATTTCTTTTTTAAACGATCTTTCCATAACTATTTCCTAATAGTAATTAACTAATATCTACCAACTATTTCTTAACTCCCTCAACATTAAAAAAACATCTTTTTTACTTATTGTTTTTTCTAAACGACCAAACTTCTTTATAAGCTCTTCAATAATCTGTTTGTTTTCAAGTCTAAAAAAAGTATTAATCTCATATTCAGTCGCAAAATCTGTAACTAAAAATCCTGATTTCTTTTCTTTCAAAGAAAATAAAAGATTTTTAGCTTTAATATTATTGGGTTCTATACTCAGTGTAAACTTAAGATTGTTTTCCAAATAATCATGCCCAGGATATATTAATGTTTTTAAATCCAACTTATTTAGTTGATTAATAAATGTCTCATAAAGCTTTTCAGGGTGTCCTCCATTATGACAATTTCCAGCTCCAGCATTAAACAAAGTATCTCCTGAAAATAAAGCTGATGTATCTCCTCTTGAAAGCAGACATACATGAGCCATTGTATGTCCTGGAGTGTCGAGCACTTCAAGTTCTATAGATTTTCCAATTTTAATAATATCTCCTGCTTTTAAAGATTTGTTCATAGCAGGAATTTTATTTTTTGCAGCTTCGTGAGCCATAATAATTTTTGCACCCGATAATTCCTTTAATCCAATATTTCCACCTGTATGATCCCCATGTTCGTGCGTATTAACAATATTAGTAATTTCCCATCCTCTATTTTTAGCAGCATCATAACACATTTGGTGTTCTAAAGGATCTACCGCTAGAGCCTCTCCCGTCTCAGGACAAGCGATTAAATAATTAAAATTTCTCCACTCATTTCCTGTCCATATTTGCTCGACTAACATTGTCAAAAACTCCTATTAAATATGTTATAAAGAATATTATAATGTATAATGCTTCACAATAAATTAACCAATTACTAAAAAAGGATTAAAACGATTAAAAAAATTAAAATTGTTATTCCAAGCAGTCTAGATTTAACTTATGAAAAATTTTTAAAAATTCATTTAAAAAATAGCAAATCATGCTCATATGATATCGTCACTGTTGGCAAAAGTAAATCTAACCTTAAAAAAGAGTTAATAGATGCTGACATTTTAATTGCAATAAATTGGAGTGCAAAATCACCCCCAGCGCCAAAACTTAAGCTTATCCAAATTCCTGCTGCAGGCTATGATAATATTAACTTTTCTGCGATTCCTAAAAATTGTAATCTTTGCAATGTTTACGAACATGAAGCACCAATTGCAGAATATTGTTTACTTGCTATGCTAGACTCCGAGATAAAATTAAGTAAATCTAATTTAAAATTTAAATCAGGAGACTGGTCAGACAGTTTCTCCAGTCACATATTTAGAGGTGAACTTTTAGGTCGCCACTTAGGTGTCATCGGTTTTGGTCGTATAGGAAAAGAAATCATTAAAAGAGCGACAGCCTTTAAAATGAAAACTACNGCAATAGTTCGTAATCCTTATAAATACTATAAAAACAACTCATTAAAAGCTAAATTCTCCTCGGTATATAATTTAAAAAAAATTATTAAAAATTTTGATTATCTAATTATTGCTTGTCCGCTAACAGATGAAACCAGAGAATTAATTACCCTAGAAAAACTGAAAAACATGAAAAAAAGTGCAGCTATTATTAATATTTCAAGGGCCAGTATAATCAAAGAAGAAGATCTCTATGTTGCCTTAAAAAAGAATATTATCCGCGAAGCTTTTATCGATGTATGGTATAATTACCCTAGATCTAATAATACCAAAAATTTGTTGCCATCCAAATTTCCTATTCTTAAATTAGATAATATAACTGTTTCCCCACACACATCGGCATGGACAAAACAAATGTTAAACAGACGTTTTAAAATTATAGGAAAAAATATATTAAATTTATCGGAGGGNAAAAAATTAATTAATCAGTTAATTTAAAAACTACTCTTCNGTCATTTCTTTTTTTCTTTGAAGTTTTCTCCAACGTCTAACTGCTTCAGCTTTTTCTCTTGCTTTTTTTTCGGAAGGTTTTTCAAAAGCTCTTCCTTTTTTCATCTCTCTGTACATTCCCTCACGTTGCATCTTTTTCTTAAGCACCTTAAGGGCTTGGTCAANATTATTATCTCTTACAATTACTTGCACAAATAAATTCCCTTTCTTATTATAAAANCAGAGTTTGTTATTAAGTACGCATGGACATAGCACAAGTTTCAACGAATGTGAAGTGCAAACAAAAAACTATACGATTCTGTTGTTAAATGGATACAATATTTGTATTAGCTATATATGATAAACGTTTGAATGGAAGACTGGAATGGCAATATTAAAAATTGCAAAAATGGGACACCCTATACTTTGCAAAAAGGCAAAAAAAATTGAAGATCCTACAAGCAAAGATGTNAAAATACTCGTTAAAGATATGCTTGAAACTTTANATGACCTTGGCGGAGGTGGGGTCGGACTTGCTGCTCCGCAGGTGCACGTCTCTCTTCAACTAATAATCTTTGAAGTACCAACAGGCAGATCTGAAACAGAAGAAAACATACCTTTAACCATACTAATCAATCCAAAAATTCAAATGTTAACTAAAAAGACTGAGACTGACTGGGAAGGATGCTTATCGGTACCAGGGTTACGNGGAAAAGTAGAAAGNCCAAAAAAAATTAANTATTCTGGTTNTGACCTAAATGGAAATAAAATTGAAACTATAGCAGAAGGATTNCATGCAAGAGTAGTACAACATGAATGCGATCACCTTTTGGGCATTCTTTATCCTCAACGAATGAAGGATATCAGCTCTTTACAATTTGTCAGTGAGGCGAGGCACACAANTAATGACTAGTTTATGACAAGTGAGAAAGTAAAATTTAATAGAATAAGGAAAAGAACCCTTAACGGTATTCTTAAAGAAATACCTAATAGTGGATTTAATGAGAATATGCTGATTAAGTCTGGTCAAAAATTAGGCTTAGAAAAAGGTGTAATAAATAGAATTTTTCCTGAAGGATTAGAAGAAATTAAAGAATATTTTTTTGAAGAAATAGATAAAAAAATGATTAAAATTTTATCTAAAAACAATATTGAAGAACTTAGGATAAGGGATAGAATAGCTACTGCACTAATCTGTAGGTTCGAATTATTCCAAAAACACAAAAAATCTGTGNTTCACATTTTTTCTACTGATTTTTCAAATCCGTTGAAATCTATGAGCAAATTATGGGCTACGTCAGACATCATTTGGAAAATTGCTGGTGATCAATCGACAGATTTTAATCATTATACAAAACGNATTTTATTATCATGGGTGTACTTAACNACTTTTGCTTGTTGGGTTAAAGATAAAGACAAAANTTTTCAGGAAACTAGGTCTTTTTTAAACAGAAGAATTGATGAAGTCCTCTTGTTTGGAAAAGGCTCTGGCAAACTAAAAGAAAAATTCTCTAACTTACAATTTACAGAAAAAATATTAGATCTTATCAAGAAACTAAAAACTACTAAGGCATAAATTTAGACACATTTGAATCCTTTTCAATAATTCTGTTTATGTGTCCCATTTTCCTTCCTTCTCTTACCTCTTTTTTACCATAACTATATGTTTTATATCTCGAATCTTCTAGAAATGTATTGATTAAATTTATTTCTTTACCAATTAAATTTTTCATTACTATATCAACATTTCTAAGAGTACTTCCTAATGGCCATCCCATGGCTGCTCTAACAGATTGTTCAAACTGACTTGTCGTACATCCATCCATGGTCCAGTGCCCTGAATTGTGAGGACGAGGAGCAATTTCATTTACCACTAGTTCTCCATCTTCCATCTCAAACATCTCTACAGCCAAAAGACCTATAAGATTAAGTTCATTAGCAATTCTTATAGCTATTTCTTCTGCCGAGTTTTGTACTTTATTTTTTAAGTGAGGAGCTGGAGCTATTGTTTCATCCAAAATGTGATTTTTATGTCTATTCTCAACACAATCATAAATCTTTATATCTGCATCTATAGACCTAGCTATTATTACGCTTAATTCTCTTTGAAAAGAAATAAAACCTTCAACTATAGATTGATTGTCACCTACTTTTTTCCATATAGTTTCGAGATTACTATCTTTATTTATTCTTACCTGTCCTTTACCATCATAACCCAATCTACGAGTCTTAAGAATTGCTGATTTATTAAGATACTTAGTAGCAGTTTTTAGATCATCAATATTATTACATTCATAGAAAGGAGCAGTTTTAACTTTAGCTTTATCCGATAAAAATTTCTTTTCTAATAGTCTGTCCTGAGATATAGCCAATACTTTAGATGATGGCCTCAATGGACATAAATCCTCAATAGTTTGTGCTGTACGAATAGGAATATTTTCAAACTCATAAACACAAACATCTACTCCCTTAGCAAATTTTTTGACTGCCTCTATATCACTATATTCATTATTAAAAATGTCGGATGCCACATCAAATGCTGGCGAATCAGGATTAGGATCATATATATGAGAGTTTATTCCAAGATGAGAAGCAGATAGAGCAATCATTCTACCAAGTTGTCCTCCTCCTATAATTCCTAAAATTTTATTTTTCAAATTATATTTCCGGCTTTTCTAAAACCGAATCTGTCTGCTTGGCTCTATAATTTTTAATTTTTTTTGCCAGAACCTGATCATTAATTGCTAAAATTTGTAAAGAAAGAAGCCCGGCATTTGTCGCTCCAGATTGCCCAATCGCTAGAGTACCAACTGGAACTCCAGAAGGCATCTGCACAATAGATAATAAACTGTCCATTCCTTTCATTGCTTCGCTTAAAATAGGTACTCCTAATACGGGTAGAGTCGTTAACGAGGCAATCATACCAGGTAAGTGTGCAGCACCACCTGCTCCTGCAATTATAACTTTTATACCTTTTGCTTCTGCCTGTTTTGCATATTCATACAACCTGTTTGGCGTTCGATGAGCAGAAACAATATTTAACTCATATGGAATATTAAAACTGTCAATCACATCTACGGTATTTTTCATGGTCGACCAATCTGATTGGCTTCCCATAATAACACCTATTTTTGCTGACTTTTTGTTATCTTTCACTTTGCCCTCCTTATTATTTCACTATAAAGGGAAAGCGCCACATTATAGCTTTTTAAACTTTCTATGCAAGCTCAATCAATTTAAAGTATTGAAAAATAGTTTTTATACCACTAATACTAATATAAGAGTTACTCAGAATAACTTAGATAAAAAATTATAAAATGTTCTATAAACAAAAACTTTTTTTAAAGACGCTCCATTGTTTTCCTCCAGAAATTGCTCATACAGTTGTTCTGAAAGCAATAAGTTCAAATTTCATTTCTGCCAATACTGACGATCTAAATATATCAAACCTTAGAACTAAATTGGGAAATCTAAATTTTAATCATCCATTAGGAATAGCTGCAGGTTTTGATAAAAACGTTGAAACTATTAACGTCATTAATAAGTTAGGCATCTCTCATATGGAATTTGGGACCATTACTCCTCATCCTCAACCAGGCAATAGTAANCCTCGNATATTTAGACTTTCAGAAGATAAAGCGATTATAAATAGACTTGGGTTTCCTAGCAAAGGGATTNACTCTGCAATAAAAAACTTACGTAACAATAAAAATAAAATTCCCATTGGGCTGAATATTGGTTGTAATAAAAATAGTAATGACTTTATGGATGATTATCTTACTTTAACAAGAAAACTTGGTCCATTTGCAGAATGGATTACTGTCAATATTTCTTCACCCAACACACCTGGGCTTAGAGAATTACAAATAGGATCTGATTTAGAGAAATTATTAAAAAATATAGATAATGAAAGAAAGAAAGTAGAAGATAAAGTAGAAAAAANTTTACAAATATGGGTAAAAATCTCTCCNGATTTAAAAGATGATGAACTAAAAAATTTNGTAGATATTTCTGTCAGATATAACATAGATGCATTATGCATCTCAAATACTACGACCGATCGTCCCCATACACTAGCGTCTAAAAATAAAAAAGAGGTNGGAGGTTTATCTGGTCCTCCTTTGTATTCTCAATCAACTGAGATATTAGCTAAAGCTTATTTGCACGCCAAAAAACANATAAAATTTATTGGAATTGGTGGAATATCAAATGGTGANACAGCATATNCAAAAATTCTAGCTGGNGCAGATATAATTCAATTATATACAGGACTNGNTTTTCATGGCCCTCAGATTATTAACGACATTANAAATTACTTAAATNAAAAATGTANAAATACTAANATAAAAGATTTAGTAGGTACTAAAGCTGAATCTATTCTTAAAAAAGAATAAAATAATGGATAACAAAGCAACATTNAATATCCCTATNTATAAAGATTTAAGTCTAATATTACAGAATTCTGAGGCTCTCATACTAGATGTATGGGGAGTACTATGGGACGGTATTAAAGTCTACCCNGANGCAGTCACGACCTTAAAAGANGTTAAAAAACTTAATATTCCTGTAATACTTTTATCAAATGCTCCNAGAAGAGCTGCTAATGTAGAAAGAAAACTAAATAAAATAGGTATTGATAAATCACTTTATAGCTCAATAATTTCCTCAGGTGAAATTTGTAGAAATGAGCTAATTTCTGAGCGTCAGCAGGTTCCTGGTAATAATTATTATTTTATTGGACTAGATGAAGATCGTGATTTATTGAATAATTCNATCTTTAATGAGGTAAAANATATTGGTGAAGCAAATTTTATTTTACTCACAGGACCTAGATCTTTTAATGATGAAGTAACAAAGTACAGTGAAGAATTAAAAAGCTGTTATCANCATAACTTGCCAATGATTTCTGCAAATCCTGATAAAGTTGTAATTCGCCAAAATGGTAAAATGATAATCTGTGCAGGAGAACTAGCCAAATATTATTCTGATATGGGAGGTTTTNTAAAAGAATTTGGAAAGCCTCANAAAGAAATCTTTATTGAAGCTCTTAAAAAATTTAAATCCTTGAATACAAATATGGACAAAAGAAAAATATCAATGATAGGAGATGGCTTAGAAACCGACATAGCTGGAGGAAATACCGTTGGAATTAATACGGTCTTAATCACAAGTGGTATTTTATCNCAAGAGCTGAATACAAAATACAAGGAAATGCCGGATAAAAATTTGCTTTATAAAATCATAAAACGTTCAAAATTTATTCCTAATGCGGCAGCCGTTACATTTAGCATAAATTCTTAAAATTATTATAATAATCATTGACTAANACAGCCTAAATATTATAAGAACATAACATGAACATATACTTAAAACTTCTTAANATATCCGCATGACTTTAAATTGGTTATATCTTGATTTAAATAGCTATTTTGCAAGTGTTGAGCAGCAAATCAATAAACGACTGCGTGACAAACCTGTGGCGGTAGTTCCCTGTCTCACAGATGCTACTTGTGCTATTGCCGCCAGCTACGAAGCCAAGGCATACGGAATTAAAACGGGGACGATGATCTATGAAGCTAAACGTCTGTGCCCAAAACTAATATGTGTAAAAGCAAATCATGAAAACTATGTTGATTACCATCATAAAATATTAACAGAAATAGAAAAATATATTCCAATAGAAATTGTTGCCTCCATAGACGAAGTTGCCTGCAGACTAATGGGAAAACAATGTCAAGAAAATGAAGTCCGCCAACTTGCAAAAAACATCAAACAAGGATTACAAAAAAAAATAGGAAAGTACATACGCTGCTCTATTGGAATTGCTCCTAATCGGTTTCTAGCTAAAACAGCTAGTAACTTAGAAAAGCCTGATGGATTGCAAGTATTATATACCCAAGATGTCCCTGAGCGTATTAAACATTTTAAACTTTCTGACTTGACCGGAATAGGACGTGCTATGGAGTATAGACTTCAAAGATCGGGGATTTTATCCATTGAAGAACTATATAAAATTTCCCCCAAACATATGAGAAAATTATGGGGCAGTGTTCAAGGGGAGCGGTTTTGGTATATGCTTCGTGGAGTAGAAATTCCAATAGACACCTCTCAAAGAAGAACTATAGGACATAGTCACGTTTTAGAACCTAAATTCAGACAAGTAGATTTAGCACAACAGGTTATGAGTCGATTATTGCTTAAAGCTGCAAGCCGCTTACGTCGACTACAATACTACGCCAATAACCTCAGCATAAGCTTCAGAACAGAAAATGGATTAAAAATGCAAGGAACAAAAAAGTTCTATCGGGCATGCGATAATATAACACTACTAAACGAGGGAACTAAAATATGGAATGACCTAATTAAAAAAAACCAAATTAGAAGTGTAAAAAAAATTAGCGTTACTTTATCCAACCTGAAGAAAAAAACTGAACTACAACCTGATCTTTTTACAACAATACACCAGCAACACCTCACCGAGAGGTTTGAATCTTTATCTGAAGCAATGGATACAATCAACTCTAGATTTGGAAGAGACAGTATTGCTTTAGGGAATATACCTAACCAAATTCAATCATTTTCTGGAACAAGAATAGCATTCACTCGTATCCCAGATAAAAAAGAATTTAATGAATAAGATTAA
>PAWH01000021.1 GCA_002714055.1 Candidatus Pelagibacterales bacterium
TTTATCATTAGCTAGAGCCGCCATGGAGGATAAAGAAGTCATTTCTTCACTTAGAATTAACATTTCAACTGCTCTATGCTGAATAGCTTGAAAACTTCCTATAGTCACCCCAAATTGCTTTCTGGTGGAAATATATTCTAGAGTCATTTCATACATCTTTTCCATAATACCCGATGCTTCAGCAGCAGTAGCAACTAGCGCGGTTAAAAAGGTATTTTCAATAATTTCTAAAGCCTTATCTTTTTCACTCACTAGAGTATTGTTATCTAACTTAAGATCATTTATTTTAATTTCAGCAGCTCTAAAACCATCTACCGTAGGGTAATCTCGAACCTCTACATTTTTATCTTTTGGATCAATGCAAAATATAGATATTCCTGATTTGTCAAGTCTATCACCATTTGTTCTAGCAGAAAGTAAAATATAGTCTGCTTGTCCTCCACCAAAAACAACAGTTTTGTGTCCATTTATTTTCCAACCGCCAGAAGATTTTTTTGCTGAAGTAATAACATCATATGGGTTAAATCGTGCCCCAAGTTCCGCAAAAGCAAAAGAGACTTTTTTATTTCCAGAGATTATACTAGATAATATACTGTTTCTTAAGTCACTTTCAGGACAGAAAGTTAGAATATTTCCACTCATAACTACAGTAGAAANATAAGGTTCTACTATTAAACCTTTACCAAATGCTTTCATCAAAATCATTAGATCAATTAATCCACCACCAAACCCTCCATATTTTTCTGGGAATGGTAAAGCTAGCCAACCTAATTCTGAAAATGACTTCCAAATATTTTCATCAAACCCTTTTGATTCTGCTATNATTTTTCTACGTTTTTCTGAAGCGTAATTATCATTAATAAACTTTTCTACTGAATTTTTAATCAATTCTTGGTCTTCTGTAAAAGATAAATCCACTATTCTACCTACAATCCTAATACCATTTTAGCCAGTATATTTTTCTGAATCTCGTTTGAACCTCCATAAATTGTCGTTTTTCTCATATTAAAATATTTAGGNGCAGCTGAAACACCCCACGCTGGACCTACAATTGGTTCATTACTTCCTTTTTCAGAGGCTTGTATTTGATATGGATATGCATGATAACCACTTGCTTCTAGTGTAAGTTCTGTAATTTCTTGCTGAATTTCAGAACCCCTTATTTTTAAAATTGATGCTTCTGCCCCTGGTGACTTACCCTTGACTGCATCAGAAATTACTTTTAGTTCAGCGTATTCTAGAGCTTGTAGCTTAATATCACACTTGATAATTTTATCTATAAACCTTTCATTTTCTAATAAACTTTTCCCACTATCTAAATTTAAGCNAGCTATTTCTTTAACTTTGGANAAAGCTTTCTTTGATCTTGCAACTTCTGCTATGGATACTCTTTCATGACCGAGTAAATATTTTGCTACTGTCCAACCCTTATTTTCTTCATGAACGATATTTTTCAATGGAACTTTTACATTNTCTAAATAAACCATATTTATTTCACTTCCTCCATCTAAAGTAACAATAGGATTTACTGAGATTCCTTCAGACTTCATATCTATAAGTAAAAAAGAAATTCCTTCTTGNGGTTTGCAATCGGACCTTGTTCTGACTAAAGCAAACATTTGATCTGCATGATGAGCCAAAGAAGTCCAAGTTTTTGTTCCATTTATAATATAGTAATTACCTTCCTTGGTAGCTTTAGTTGAAAGCGATGCAAGATCTGATCCTGATCCTGGCTCTGAGTATCCCTGACACCACCATTCGTCGCTAGATAAAATTTTTGGAAGATATTTTTTCTTTTGTTCTTCTGTACCATATTTTATTATTACAGGTCCAACCATAGTAACACCNAANGGAATTGTTCTAGGAGTAGAAGCTGNACCACATTCTTCATCAAAAATATATCTTTGAGTTAAAGACCAGCCTGTTCCNCCATACTCTTTNGCCCATCCTGGGGCAAGCCAACCTTTTAAAGCAAGTTTTTTTTGCCATTCTTGAGTAGCTTCTTTGCTTATAGGCAAACCTTCTTCTACTCTTTTGGCCGTTTCCTTATTAAGATTTTCTTCAATAAATAATCTTACTTCAGTCTTAAACTTTTGATCTTTTTCACTAAAATTCAAATTCATTCTTTTTCCTTTTTAATTACTATAANAAATAGATAAATAAAANTTTTTTAATTACTAACAATGTATAATATATTTTAATAATTTTAAAAGGAAAATACTAACATGATTTCTATTGATATTATATCTGATATAGTTTGTCCTTGGTGTTTCATTGGTAAAAAAAGGCTAGAGAAAGCTATTAAAAAATCAAATAACTTAAATTTTAGCATCAATTGGCACTCGTTCCAACTAAATCCTGAGATGCCTATTCAAGGTATGGACAGAAAAGTTTATTTANTAAAAAAGTTTGGAAGTTCTAGTAAAGCTGATGAGCTTTACTCACATATAAAAAAATCTGGTGTTTCTTCAGGAATAAATTTTGCATTTGAAAAAATAACTAAAATGCCTAATTCCTTTAACTCTCACCTACTAATAGAATTTGCAAAGGAAAAAGATTTACAAAATATAATAGTTGAAGAGCTTTTTAAAGCTTATTTTTTACTAGGAAAAAATATAGGAGATTCTTCCATATTATCTGATGTAGCTANAAATTCAGGAATAAAAAACTTCATGTACGAAGACTTATTAACCAGAAAGGACTTAGTACAAAGCATTAAAAATAACGCCCTAAATAATAAAAACATAGGTATTTCAGGAGTTCCTTTTTATATTTTTAATAAAAGTATTGCCGTTTCTGGCGCTCAAGAAAGTGAGGTTTTTGAGAAAGTCTTTGAAACATGTATGATAGGAAAGGATATGCCTAATTAATCTAAAATATGGCTCAAATTATGCGATATTTCTTCAACAATTTTTAGCCTATCTTCAACCGATTTCCAACTCTTAGAAATAAATATTTTCTGGTCTTTGCGAACCTTTATTGAGTATTGAGTATGTTTTATCCAATTTACTAATTTCTGTGGATTAATCATCCCATCATTCCTAAATTCTATCAATAAACCTTTTGAGCTAGTATCGATTCTATTAACAGAGGTATTAATGCAGTTTCTTTTAATTTTCATGACTGAAAATAAATATTCTAATTCTTTAGGTATGTTTCCAAATCTATCTAAAAATTCAACAGCTAAAGCTTCAAATTCTAAATCAGTTTCTGCTCTTCCTATTTTTCTGTACAATTTTAATCTTAAACTCAAATCTTGAATATAATTTTCTGGAATAAGAGCTGTTGTCTGAATATTTATTTCAGGAGACCAATCACTNTGAGCTGTTTTTTCACCTGTTAATTCTAAAATTGCTTCGTTTAATANNTTTTGATATAAACCAATTCCTATTTCTTTAATTTGTCCAGACTGTTCATCTCCTAGTAAATTCCCTGCTCCTCTTATATCTAAATCGTAAGAAGCAAGACTAAAGCCAGCGCCTAATCCCTCTAAAGATTCTAATACCTGTAAGCGTTTTGCTGCATTTTCACTAATAAGTTTATTAGGTTCTAATAAAAAGTAGGCATATGCTCTTTTATTAGATCTACCAACCCTACCCTTAAATTGATATAATTGCCCTAAACCAAACATCTCAGCTTTGTATATAATAATAGTATTTGCCTTTTGTATGTCTAGCCCATTNTCTATGATACTTGTTGCAATTANTATTTGAGTTTTACCAACATANANGNTCAACATTGAGTTTTCTATATCNTGAGATTTCATNCTGCCATGAACAATGTCAATACNAACATTCTGNACTATATTTCTTATTCTTNTTCTNAAATGGTTTTATATCTGNTATACGAGGAACAATACAATANACNTGTCCTCCTCTATTTAGTTCTCTATTGATAGCTTCTCTAATAATGTATGAATCATAGGGAATAATAAAAGACCTGATGGGTACTCTTTCTTGAGGCGGAGTAGCAATAATAGACAGCTCCCTAATCCCAAATACAGCCATTTGTAGCGTCCGAGGTATAGGAGTAGCTGTTAAAGTTAAAACATGNANATTNTTTGTGATACTTTTAATTTTTTCTTTTTGCATGACACCAAATCTTTGTTCTTCATCAATAATGAATAATGATAAATTTTTGAATTTTATGTTACTAGAAAGCAGTGAATGAGTTCCTATAACAATATCAATTTCACCGCTTGAAAGTCCATTAATGATAGATAATCTATTTTTAAATTTAGTTAACCTTGATAACTGTGAAATTTTAATTTTTTCACCTTTAAATCTGTCTTTAAATGTTTCTAGATGTTGTCTAGCTAAAACTGTAGTAGGAGCAATTAATGCTACTTGAGTTTTAGACCTTACAGCTATGAATGCTGCTCTCATAGCTACTTCTGTCTTGCCAAACCCTACATCTCCNCATATTAATCTATCCATTGGTTTTTCTAATTTAATATCATTAATTACGTCTTTTATTGCATCTAACTGATCTTCCGTTTCATAATAATCGAATTTAAATGCAAATTTTTCATAAACTTCTTCTATAACTTCTAATTTTTTAGCTTTTTTAAGATGTCTTTTAGATGCAATTCTAATGAGAGATTCGGCTAAATCTTTTATCTTCTCTTTTACTTTATTCTTTTTATTAATCCATGNTTTAGCGCCAAGTTTATCTAATAAGGCTGAAGAANTATCCCCTCCATATCTGGTTAATAAGTTAATATTTTGAACAGGAACAAAAACTTTATCCCCTTCCAGGTAGGACAAGGCTAAACAATCATTTTTCAAACCATGTATTTTTATTGTCTTTAAACCTACATATTTTCCTAGTCCATACTCCGAATGAATTAAATGATCTCCTATATGAAAATTTTCAATTTCACTTAAATTTATATTTGTTTTTTTATTTTTTTTTCNAAAGGAAGATAATTTTTTACCAAAAATATCTTTTTCAGTTATAACTATTAGCTTATTCGTTCTAAAACCTTCATCAATATCATACTGCATTAGTGATATTCTCTGGGTATCATTACAAAATTTTTCATCCCAAGAATTNTTTATNTCATAATTATTAAAACCCTCTTTATCAAAATATTTAGTTATTCTTTTTCTACTACCCTCAGATCTACAAGCTATTATAAATTTAATATTTTGTTTCTTACGCTGGTCTATAAAATTAATTAAACTATTAAAAATTCCTTTATGAATAAAATCCTTATTTTGAAACATTCCAACAGTTAGTCTGCCTCCAATATCTATNCAGTCAGAAGAAGTTGCTATCTTACTAAAATGAATAACTCTTCTTTCTTTTATATAATTATCTATTTTTTTCTCATCTAAATACATAGTTTCTAATTCTAAAGGTTTGTAATAATCAGATGAGCTTTTATTTTTTTTTATATTTTTGTAAGTAATATATCTCGAATTATACGCTTCTCTTATTTCTTNAATTCTAATTTTACAAAGTTCTTNAAAATTTTCATTAAAAACAAAAGTATAAGACTTATCAATAANCTCAAAAATATTACNTAACTTACTATAAAAGAGAGGCATCCAATGCTCTACTCCTGGATACCTAGTATTNTCTATAACCGATTGATAAATATTATCTTTAACAGAATTAATTCCAAATTTTTCTCTATATTGATTTTTAAAATTATTAATTGCTTTAGAGGAATATATCAATTCAGAAATAGGCAAAAGAATTATTGAATCTACTTTTTTAAAAGTAATTTGAGTTAGTGGGTCAAACATTTTTATAGAAGATATCTTATTATCAAACAAATCTATTCTCATGGGATAGTCATAATTGGAACTAAAAATATCTATTATNCTCCCCCTAATTGCATATTCTCCAACCTCNATTACAGNTTCAGATCTTCTGTATCCAGAATTTGTTAACATTAAAGTAAAGTTATCCCATTCNATNAGACTTCCATTACTNAGTCTAAATATTGTGTTGGAGAAATAATGAGAAAGAATAGTTTTTTGAGTTAATGAATTAATACATAACAATACTAATCTTGGAAGATTATATGTACTACTTAGATTTATTATAGCATTAATTCTTTCTCCCGTAATTCTTGAATCAGGTGAAGAAAAATCATATGGGGCACAATCCCAAGAAGGAATTTTCACAAAATNAATAGAGGGAAATAACTTTGNAAAAACCTTTGCAAATTGATTTATNTGTTTATTATCCTTTAGGATATAAGCAAACCTAAGATCGCTATTTAATCTTAGTGTTTCACCTATAGCTAACAAATCTAAACCTTCTGGAATACCTGAAAATTTAGATATCTTTTCATTTTTTATCAATTTACTAAGAATTTTTTAGTCCTATTTTTTTTGAATATATATTTAATTTATTAAGCAAGCTTATTGATAGTTCTGAAGGCCAATTTTCTTTACCTATAAAACATTCATATAATTTATCATCAGGCAAAGAAATAATAAATTTTTCTAAAGCAAGTAAATCCTTATTAGAAAAATCTAAATAATTTTTGTTATAGAATTCTCCTAATAAAATATCCATTTCCTTTGTACCTCTATGACAGCATTTGTATTTTATTCTTTTTTTTAAATTTTTAAAAATTCAAACCTCTTACTAATCTTCATTTAATTATTTTTTTATTACGTTTATAGTTAATTATAACAGGAGCTAAGTATTATGAGACCAAAAGTATTAAAACCTTTATATAATAATATTCAAAACATATCTGGCTTTGGTCCTTACTATAGCTCTTTAGTAAAAAATCTAGTTGGTGATCGATATAAAGATCTCATCTTACATATTCCTTCATCCATTATTAAAAGAATATTAGTCAATAATATAGAAGAAACTCACTTAAATAAAAAAATAATTTTTACCGGTACTATAACAAGTATCTGGACCTCTTTTAAAAAACCTAAAATATCGACTGCTACAATTAAATTGAACAAAACTAATATTTTTATAATTTATTTTAATGTAAAAAAAAGCTGGTTTAATTCTATATATGTTAAAAATAAATTGATTACTGTCAGTGGAACACTTCAAATAAGAAATAATAAATTACAAATCATACATCCAGATTACGTAATTACTAATAATGATAATACAGTTCCATTATATGAATCAATATACCCTCTTACGCAAGGCCTGAATAAAAATAAACTAAGAGGTGCTATTCTTAAAGCTGTACAGGCACTACCTTCTTTCGATGAATGGATTGATGCAAGATTAGTTAAGTCTAAAAAATGGCCTCAATTTACTNAAGCCATCAAATCTATTCATTTTCCTCAAAGTCAACATGATATAGAAGTATACCCATTATTCATAGAAAGATTAGCTTACGATGANGCATTATCNCGTCAATTAGCATTAAAATTAATTAGATTGCATAAAAGAAAAAAAAAGAAAAAACCAAAAACATCAAAGAACACATTAGTAAATAAACTTTTAAANCTATTGCCTTTCAAGCTTACTTCAAGCCAAAAAAAAGTATTAAAAGACATATGTATAGACTTAAAATCAAATGAAAGAATGTCTAGGCTTATTCAAGGAGATGTAGGAAGCGGCAAAACTATAGTAGCCTTTTTATCTCTATTACATACAATTGAAGCAGGATTTCAGGGTACTTTAATGGTTCCAACGGAAATATTAGCGCAGCAACATTATAATTTTTTTAATAAATACTGTAGTAAGTTAGATATAAATATAGTTCTACTAGTTGGTAGGGATAAAACTTTAAACAAGAAACGAATACTTTATAAAATTACTCAGGGTCTTGTAGATATAGTAATTGGCACTCACGCTATAATTCAAGAAAGTGTGAAATTTAAAAATTTAGGATTAATTATAATAGACGAACAACATAGGTTTGGAGTTTATCAAAGACTAGCTTTACTTAAAAAATCACCGCAAGCTGATTTCATGGTTATGACTGCCACTCCTATTCCCAGAACACTTATATTAACAAATTACGGTGACATGGATTTATCAACGATTGAAAGCAAACCCAAAAACAGACCTTTAGTCAAAACAATTACAGTGAACAATAAAAAAACATCTGACGTAATAAAATCTATTTTTAAATTTTTAAAAAATGGCGAGCAAGTTTTTTGGGTTTGTCCACTTGTTCAAGAATCTGAGAAACTTGATTTAGTAGCTGTAGAAACAAGAGCAAACTCCCTAGAAAAAGTCTTTCCAAATAAAGTATCCATTATTCATGGAAAAATGAAAACTGAAGAAAAAGAAAAAAATATTAATGAATTTATTAATGCAGAAAAACCTATTTTAATTTCAACGACTGTAATAGAAGTTGGAATAGATATTCCAAATGCAAACATTATGATTATAGAACATGCAGAAAGATTTGGACTTTCTCAACTGCACCAATTAAGAGGAAGAATAGGAAGNGGGAGTAAAGAATCAATATGTATGCTGCTATACGACAATAAATTATCAAGTATTGCAAAACAAAGGCTCTCTACTATGAAAAATACTAATGATGGTTTTTTAATATCAGAAAAAGATTTAGAGTTGCGTGGACCTGGAGAACTTTTAGGCAGCAGACAGTCTGGTGAACAATCTTTTAAGATACTCGATTTAAGTATACACAAACCCCTAGTAGAACTTGCAAACAATGAAGCTAAAGTAATAACTAATAAAAATTCTAAACTATTAGGAAATCAGGGTAATGCATTAAAGATATTATTGTATTTATTTGACCAAGANCAGGCTGTAGAACTCATAGATATAGGGTAAATATTAATTTATTTTTTGCCGTCTTTTATTCTATTGATACTTTTTTCAACATCTTTTAATAATTTTATTTCAGTCCCTCTGGTTTTAACTTTAATTCTTTTCTTTGCATTTTTATCTTTTGGAGTAACTATTCCTCCTGAAATTACCATTTTTATACCCTCTTCCACTGTCATATTTAACTGAATTAATTCATCTCTAGGAACAAATAAAAGGAAACCAGAAGTAGGATTAGGTGTAGTTGGTAAAAATATATTTACCATCTCATTGTCAGTAATATTTTGAACCTCTTCTTTAGTAATTCCCGTGATAAATGCTATAGCCCATATACCTCTCCTAGGATACTCAACTAATACTACTTCCCTAAAAGATTCTGAGGAAGATGCTAGAACACTTTCAAATATTTGTTTTAGTGCTCCATAAACAGATCTAATTATTGGTAAACGTTGTATTATTCGTTCCCCTAATTTAATAATATATCGTCCAATTAATCCCGCTGTAAGAAAACCAACAAAAGTCAATAAAAGAAATACTACTATAAGACCTATACCAGGAATTTGAATAGGTAATATCTTATCATAATGATATTGGACGGGTATTAGATCACGTAACTTATTATCAAAAAAATTTACAAATATTATTGCTAAATATATTGTAAGTCCTAAAGGTGCTGTAACAACTATACCGGTTAAAAAATAACCTCTGAATTTTGAAAAAAANCTTTTATTACNTNTCATTTTCTACCCTTTTACAAATAATATTAATTTCTTATAAAATTTTTTATATAATCAANAGTTTCTTCTGGTCTTTCTTCTGGTATAAAATGACCACAATCTAAGCTAAAACCTTGAACATTCTTAGCCCATTTTTTCCATACCTCTATGGGGTCATATAACTCCTCNACTGTACCTTTCTTTCCCCATAAAATTAATAAAGGGCACTCAATTTTTTTATCATAATCATTATTATGGTCTTCCATGTCTATTGTTGCCCCAGCCCTATAATCTTCACAACTAGCACGAATAGTATCTGGATTAGAAAAACATCTTAAATATTCAGTGACAACAGCTTCAGACATATACTGTTCATTTAACCCCCACATAGATAATTTTGATCTTAAATAAAATTCTGGNTCTTTTCCTATTAATTTTTCTGGAAAAGGATGTTTTTGTATTAAGAAAAACCAATGATAGTAACGAGTTGCTAAAGTCATATTAGCAGTGTCAAAGACATGATTGGTNGGCACGATATCCATAAGAACCATTTTACTTATTTTATCTTGATAGTCTAATCCCATTCTGTGAGCTACTCTTGCTCCTCTGTCATGTCCTACAACTATGTATTTCTTAAATCCTAATAATTCCATCAATTCTGCTTGATCCTTAGCCATTTCTTTTTTAGAATAATTTCTATGAACAACGTCAGAAGAAGGCTTATCACTATCTCCATAACCTCTTAAGTCAGANCAAATAACTGTATAATCTTGAGAAAGTATAGGNGNAANTTTTCTCCACATAATATGTGTTTGTGGATATCCATGTAACATTAAAATTGGATAACCTTTTCCACCGATTTTATAATTTATATTGATTTTATTTGATTTAATTTTGGCAGATTTAAAACCATCAAACACTAAAATACNCCTCAGTAATAAATATTTATGAATTTATCATATTTTTATATAATATTGCATATAGTTNTTAAATGGTATTAGTTTATATTTTTTTTAACTAACAAATGGAAATTTTATGAAAATTTCTTTGTATATATTTATATTTATAATTTTTAATAACTTTTTAATGCTAAATTCCTATTCATACTCAGAAGAAGACTTAAAAAAATTATTGAAAACTAATACATGTATTAATTGTGATTTATCAGGAGCAGATTTTAAAAAGGCAGATTTTTCTTATTCTAATCTTCAGGGATCTAACCTGAACGGAGCAAATCTATGGAGGGCAAATTTTAGTAACTCTAACCTAGAAAATTGTAGTATAGAACAAGCAAATTTAAAAAGAGTAAATTTCAAAAATGCTAATTTAAATGGAGCCAAATTTCAATGGTCTATTATTAAACATGCAATAATGGATGGATCCACAGCCTTTAAAGCTGACTTTAGAAAAACTAAAATTAAGAAGACAAACTTAAAGCTAGTTAAGTTTTGTGAAACTCTAATGCCTTATGGAATAGATAATTCAGGATGTGATAAATAAATTGATTTTCTATATCTAGTATACTACAGTTATATTATACACATTATTTAGATTATGGATTGGTAATGGGTCTAATTATCAGAGGCATAAAAATAAATACAGGAGAAAGCTTTCAACAGAGAGCTAAACACGGTATAGAAAAAATTAATAAGCAATTTATACTTAATACTTTTAACGCTGACATAGCATTGAGAAAAATTAAAACAAATATTTTTGGTGTGAAGATATTTTTTAGTAATAAAGAGTACGGAGTTATAAATGTTAAAAGCACAGATAATTCTGCCATTCATGCACTAAGTGCCTCTATAACAAAAATTGCAAAAATAATCAGAAGGCTTCATAGAAAAATAATAGCTAATAAAAGACATATTTTTAAAAATAATCACATAACTCTTACTCCACCTATAAAAAACGAAACTAGTAGTATTGATAATAATGGCTTAATAATTGCAAATATGAATTATAAAATTGAAAATTTATCCGTTGCTGAAGCTTCTGATATACTAATAAATTCAAACCGTAAAATTTTAATGTTTCGAAACGCCGC
>PAWH01000022.1 GCA_002714055.1 Candidatus Pelagibacterales bacterium
TAGTTTCCTTTTTCTACAATGGGATACTAAAACTTTTATTCGCTACCAGCATATTTCCAATAGGTATTTTTACGCACAATCATTCCATCTCTGCTCAAAGACCAAAGATCGCATCCAAGCCAATTCAATTTGTTGCCATTTAACTCATTTCCAGTAACCGTCCATTCTGAACAACCCCGATCACCTGAGACCCAGTGGCTATGTATTTTCCATGACATGTCAGGTATCAAGGCAAATCGCTTATGTAACATTTTACGGATCTCTTCTTTTCCAGTGAATCGACACCCCTCCGGAGCATCACCACGAGAAGTTAGCCAAAGGGAATCTTCCGTAAATCGAGATAATATGGATTCTATATCATGTCGGTTAAACGACTCACAAACCTCTGTAATAATTAGAANATTTCTTTTTTCATTTTCTGTCATACCGGTATCCAAATAAATAATCTTCTCATAATTTAATATATTCATATGTCTATAACATTCCTGTTTAATATTTTCTATAGTAACTCTAGAAAATAGGGTAGAATGAACTCAGCTGAGAGATATATAGGAGGCTTTGTGCCTTCGCTAGACTGCAGAAAGAAAGATCAACAATGATTGAGGTTCCCGTTAAGGTAGCAGAAGTAGATGCATCATCACGTTTCCAGGATAGTCTTCCCATGTCTTCTGANCATTTATTAAAGCAATTAGATGAATGGAAAATTAGTTATAAATGTTATAATCATGCTCCACTTANCACAGTTAAGGAGTCTAAACATATTCAAAATNAATTCTTAAACTNTAGAGAAGGTGGGGGTCATATAAAAAATCTTTATCTTCGTGATCATAAGAAAAATAATATTCTAGTAGTAGCAGAACAAGATAGTGTAATCGATTTAAAGAAGTTGAAGGAGACTCTTGGGACAGGTCGTTTGTCATTTGGTTCTTCAGATAGATTGATGCAAAATCTCGGAGTGCGTCCAGGAGCAGTAACACCTTTGTCAATGATTAACGGTGTAAAACAAAATGTAAGTTTGTTTATAGATGCAAATCTAAGATCATGTTTAAAAATTTATGCACACCCACTTGTAAATGATAGAACTTTGGAACTTTCAATAGAAAGCTTGGAGTATTTTTTTGAGAANGTTGGGGCAGTTCCTNATTGGATAGATTTGTAATTTTGTTATATAGATAATGTTTTTTGTTAAGANATTTTGATTTTCAAATCAATTTCTACTAGTATTTTGTAGTTACATATATTTTTTACTTGTTGGAATTTCAGTTGAGTTATTTTAAGAAATCACAAAATTGGTTTGCATTAATTTTATTGGTTGCTTTTTTTCTTCCTTGGTGGGAAGGACCTACAGTATATCCTGTTTCTGTATCTGGTTATGGACATTATGAATTTTATAAAAATCTGGTTAAATCAGTTGGTATTAATTCTTCAGTACCATTAAAAGCATATGTCCTTTATATATATCCGGTACTTACTATCCTAATTTTGTTTGTAAGTTTAACAAAAGTTAATACTATGATAATTTCTATATGTACTGGAATTTTATCTCTTTTATATGTTACGTGGGCTATGCTTACATTAGAGGGTATGTTNAGTNNTGGTTATGGTATTTATTTAAATATAATAGCGTCTGTGGGGTTAATTGTAGGTGCTTTATTTGATAATAGACAATATATATGCTCTTTGATAAAACTAACNAAACTAAAAAAACCTAAAAATTANAAATTNAGTTAACNCTNNTTGNTAAAGGCGTAATAGATTTAATTGGTNATTAGGAANAGTGCATGAAATTNAAATCTAATGAAAAAACTCATTTAAAGGATGAACTAACGCAGAAGATTGGTGTATTAATGCGCAGAGAGACTGAAGTGCGTATACTTATTCCTTTTTTACAGGATCTGTATAAGGAGTTTAGTAAAGAAAAAATTCTAAATGTTCTTGAGAAAACAATTAAGGAGATTGCNAAGACACAAGGNGAGGAGTTGTCTAAGGAATATGGCAAAAATGTTGATGCTTTTCTGAATACGCTAAAGTTTTGGACAAAAGATGATGCGCTAGAAATAGATGTATTAGAAAAATCAGACTCGAAATTGAGTTTTAATGTTACCCGGTGTAAATATGCTGAGATGTACAGTGCATTGGGAATCTCTGATTTAGGCGCTGTTCTATCATGNAATCGAGATGCTGCTCTGATTGAGGGATTTAATCCAAAAGCATCCTTGGATAGAAAAGAGACTATTATGAGTGGTGATAAATGTTGTACCTTCAGGTATACTTTTGAAAANTAAATAAAATTAGTGTGCAATAATTATCTGTAATCTGTAAATTAAGCATTACTTATTTAATAGAGNTGNTTGGATTGATCACTTTGACTAAATAGTCTAACTTCTTAGAATGAAAAAANTAATACTAATATTTCTTTTTGTTTTTGTCATTAATCCATGTTTTTCCAAAGATATTACAGATACAGATTTAGTGATTAAGAATAATATCTACTTCAATATTCATACAAATAAACCTGCTTCAGGAAAAGTAATTAATAGATACCCTTCAGGGAAAGTATCTGTTATTAAAAATTACAAACAAGGAACTTTACATGGTCCTTATGAGAAATATAGTGAAAGTGGTCAGTTAGAGGAAAAAGGAACTTATAAAAATGGAAAATTAGATGGTCCTTATGAATCGCATTGGGACAAGGATGATCCCATGCATCCAAGAGACTCTACTGCCAATCNAATCCCTCCTATCCCAGCAAAAANAAACTCGTATTGGCACGATGCNCTNTTGAGAGCAAAAGGTCGANTAAAAGCTATAGAAACTTTTAAAGATGGGGAATTAGATGGTCCTTATGAGGTGTATCACGCAAACGGACAATTATTGGAAAAAGGAACCTATAAAAATGGAAAAGAAGATGGTCCATATGTGTCGTATTGGAACAATGGACAGTTAAAGGCAAAAGAAGCTTATAAAAATGGAATTAGAGAAGATGGTACTTATGAGTGGTATTGGAAAAATGGACAATTACAGTTAAAAAGATCCTATATAAATGGAGAAATTAATGGTCCTTATGAGGTGTATTATAAACATGGTCAGTTAAAGAGAAAAGGAACTTATAAATATGGAAATAAAGATGGTCCTCATGAGTCTTATTGGTTTAATGGTCAGTTAAGAGCAAAAGAAATTTATAAATATGGAATGCGAGAAGATGGTCCTTATGAGTCGTATTGGTATAATGGTCAGTTATTGGAAAAGGGAGCTTACAAGTATGGAAAAGAAGATGGTCTATATCAGATGTATTACAGAAATGGTCAATTAGAGNTACAAAGGACTTATAAGAATGGAGAATTAGATGGTCCCTATGAGGAGTATAATGAAAATGGTCAGTTATTGGAAAAAGGAACGTATAAAAANGGAGTGCGAACTATTACCTGGAATAGACTTAAACGATGAAATAAACTAAGCTAAATATGTGATTTTTTANGGAGNTTATATGTGTCTAATAATAAACAAAAATTTAATGTGAATATTGCTGATAAAGCAATATATAAAGANGGGTTAAGAGATTTTTTAGAGTATAGAGATTTNGGAATTAGTGAAGCAACTAACGGAAATTATCGTGCTCATGTATTAAGAGTAAAAAAAGATTACAAAGGTGACCAAGAGATGCACACTACTGGTTTNCATAAACATCTAGTTAGTTTTCAAATGTATTATGTGCTAAATGGTTGGGTAAAATTTATTTATGAAGATGAGGGCGAACACACTTTCCGAAAAGGGGATTGTGTTTTAGCACCTGCTGCAATAAAACATAATGAATTATCATGCTCAGATGATTTTGAGGCCCTAGAAATTCTTGCACCAGCAGATCATAAAACAGTTAAAGTATAAACAGTAATCATTCATTAAGGTCTAACTAGAACAAACCACTTGACAATATTAGTGTATTAATAAAAAAATTAGTTAATAGAAATTTTTCTATTTTCTTATTAAATGTCGCTTNCTGTATAATGCGACACAGGGAGGAATAAATGGCTGTCATCGTAATACTTGAAGTTAAGGCAAAACCAGGAACTGGAAATGATCTTGTATCAACTTTTAAAGAACTTCTTCCAGATACCCGTGCGTATGAAGGGATTATAGATATAAACGTCCTTCAAAACCAGGACGATCCTGACTCATTAATTGCTTACGAACGCTGGGAAACCCGCGCACATTATGAAAAATATCTTTCCTGGAGAACAGAAACTGGCGTAATTGATGCTCTGGTTGAAGCAACGGTGGGAGAGCCAAGTATCCGCTATTTTGACGTAACAGATGCATAGTANCAGCGTGTCTACTAAAGTGGGTAGTTACTGATTTTATTTTTATAAGGAGGTTAAAATGGCAACATATGAGTGTTCAAAATGTGGAATGGCAGTCAATGCTACTTGTGCAAAGTGTGATGCACCNCTAGTGAACGATCTTCTAAAACTAGAGAATGGTAGTAAAGTACAAGTTTCTAAGTGTCCAAATGATCATGGCAAGATTAAGTCTCCATTATGTTGTGGTCAAGACATGACTTGTACTGTTTGATATAAAGGAATTGTATTATTTCCAAAGCTAATTCATCACGGTGCAGTAATTTGGTTTACTAAACTGGTCTGAAATTTAATTGGGTTACATCAATCCTAATACTTAGAGAAGTTCTTGTGAAAAATAATATTTTACTAAAAAAATTTATTAGGACGCGTAATCAAAGCCTAGAAATATGTAAAAATTTAGAGCTAGAAGACTATTCTATTCAACCCCACGAAGATATCAGCCCTCCAAAATGGCATTTAGCTCATACTTCGTGGTTTTATGAAGAAGTAATTTTATTAAAACTTACAAAAAATAAAACTCGTTATAATAATGAGTATAAATTGCTATATAATTCATATTATAAATCTGCAGGTAAACATTGGGAGCAAAATAGAAGAGGACTATTATCTAGACCCACAGTAAAAGAAATAATTCAATATAGAAAATACATAGATAAAGAAATAATTAAATTTATAAAAAGTTCAAAAGAAAATTTTAATCAAAAATATTTAATTGAGCTAGGAATACATCATGAGGAGCAACATCAAGAATTATTATTTATGGATATAAAATATATACTTGGAATCAATCCATCTTATCCTAAATATAAAAGGAGCTCACTTCCTAAAGCAAGAAATAAGCCTATTAAAGAGTGGAAAAAATTTAGTGAAGGAATTTATGAAATTGGTCATGAGGGAAATAAATTTTCTTATGATAATGAAAAACCAAAACACAAAAAGTATATTTACTCATTTCAAATTCAGAAAAATTTTGTTTCAAACTCTGAATACCTAAATTTTATAAAAAGTAATGGTTACAAAAAACCAAAATATTGGTTAAGTAAGGGTTGGGAATGGATCAATTATAATAATATTTCTGCTCCACTATATTGGCATCAAATTAATAATAAATGGTATGAATTTACTTTGTATGGTTTAAAACAATTAGACTTAAATGCACCAGTTTGTCATATTAGTTATTATGAAGCTTACGCATATTCTAATTGGTCAGGATGTAGACTACCTACGGAACAAGAATCTGAAATATTTTTAAAAAACTATATAGATAAAGATCAAAAAACTGATAAAAATATATTACATTCGATAAACACTAATAAAAATAATAATAATTTATGGTGGTGGACTAAAAGTCATTATTCGGCCTATCCAAGATATATTTCTTATAAGGGAATACTAGAAGAATATAATGAGAAATTTATGTGTGGCCAATTTGTTCTTAAGGGAGGAGCCATAGTAACTCCAGTTAATCACCACAGATATACGTATAGAAATTTTTATGAGCCTCATCAACGTTGGATGTTTTCAGGTATACGGTTAGCAAAAGATTTAAAATGAAAATAACAAATATAAATAGTATAAAATCAAATGGTGCCCATACGGATAAGAAACTATTTGCGAATGAAATTTTTAATGGATTAAAAGCAAAGAAAAAAACAATTTCATCTAAATATTTTTATGATGATGTAGGTAGTAAATTATTTCAAAAAATTTCTCTTCACAAAGATTACTATCCGACTAGGAAAGAAATTGAAATATTGAATAAGAATAAATTCAGTTTACCTAAAATTATTAATAAGACTGAAATTGATATTATAGAGTTAGGTCCGGGTGATGGGAGCAAAAGTAAAATCATTATAGATGGTTTTTTAGATTCTAATTATAAAGTAAATTATTATCCTATTGATATATCAAAACAGGCTTTAAATTTTCTTAAAAATAAAATTAAATCTACCAAAAATCTATACCTTCATGGAATAGATGGTGAATATATATCAGGACTTAAATTTCTTAAAAACAATACAAATAATTCAAAATTGGTTTTATTTCTTGGTTCAAATATTGGTAATTTTAAAAAACAACAAAGTAAAATGTTCTTAAAAAATATTAAAAAAAATATTAATCTAAATGACTTTTTACTTATGGGATTTGATTTAAAGAAAAGTATAAAAATATTAACTAAAGCTTATAATGACTCTGACAACTTAACAAAAAAATTTAATCTTAATCTTCTTAAACGAATTAATAATGAATTAAATGGAAACTTCAAATTAAACAGATTTGACCATAATGGTATTTACAATTCCACCTTAGGTGCTATGGAAAGTTATATAATTTCAAAAGAGAATCAAAAAGTACATATTAAAAATTTAAATTATACTTTTGAATTCAAAGTATCTGAACCAATTCATGTAGAATATTCATTTAAATNTTCNAAAGAAGANATACGTAATTTATGTTTAAAAACTGGATTTACAAGCGTAAAAAATTTTTACGACTCTAAAAATTATTTTATGGATGCACTATGGTGTTATAAATCAAATAGTTCTGCGTTGTAACCATTGATGGAGTACTGTATATTTTTTTATATTAATATTATTTAAGTGAACTTGTTANAATGCATGGATTGTTATGACTGGTGTGAATGTTAAAGAAAANGTTCCTGTTCCTTTCATAAGTAATNTACTTCAAAAAAATAGATATCATCTTATGAATGGTCTTGCATTAGAAGAGATTAAAAAGGTTGAGGACAACTCGATTGATTTGATTTGCATTGATCCTCCCTATAATCTTGCAGGTTACAGCACAGGAAATATGAATTTTTCTTGGCGGAAAACTATAAATAACGACTTAGCAAAATGGGATCTAGAACATTTTTTTCCTGAAAAATACCTATCAGAATTTAAGAGAGTATTATCTGAAAGGGGAAATATTTTTGNCTTTTGTAGCTATAANCTTCTTGGTGATTGGCATAGAATCTTTGATCCAGAATTTGATACGTTTCAATTNGTTATTTGGCATAAAACTAATCCTGTACCAAAATTCCGTAAGGCAGGTTTTTTAAACTCGTGTGAAATAATAGTTTGTATGTGGAATAAAGGACATATTTGGAACTTTACAAAGCAATCTGAAATGCACAATTTTATTGAAACGCCAATATGTATGGGAAATGAGCGAATAAAAGATCCGCATCATCCAACACAAAAACCTTTAAGTGTATTAAACAAAATTATTGAATGGGCAACGGAACCAGATTCAATAGTACTTGACTGTTTCATGGGNGTTAGTACTACAGGACATGCCGCGATTGAAAATGGACGTAGGTTTATTGGCATTGAATATGATAAAAATTATTTTGATGCTGCTAATAAGCGGATAAGTGAAGTTTGCGAGCNGTGGTTGAGTAAGTCAGTGTAATGCAATATAAATTACTAGAATTGAATTATTTATCATCTTCACTCAAAATTCATTTTTTAGNTATATATTTTATGNTACTATTTAACCCTTTTTTTGATTGCTTGATTCATGCTAATGCAGCNGAATCTCCTCCTTTTCGTGCCAGATGGCCAATAATTAACATGGAACTAGAAGTGGGTGCTAGAGGTTTCNATACGTTTGATGAAAATAGTAATTTAGATGGAGCTAGTAAGGAGAGATATGGTTTTGGAGTAGGGGTTAATGATTGGTTCTTTTTTGAAATTGAAGGTGAATATGAAAAAGAGTCTGGTGGTACTAGAAAATTTAAAGCATACGAGATTGATTCACGATTTGAGCTAACAAAAACAAAGGCTTTTAATGAGGANCCTAACCTAGTTGATATTGGCATATCTTTGGGTCTTTCCGCTCCGGATGATAGTGATGATGCATATGAGATAGAGTCTAGATTGTTGTTGTACAAGCGCGTTGGTCCTTGGAGAGGAACTGGCAATATAGTTGTAGAACAAGAATTTGAAAATTCTAGTGATAGTGGATTNGAATTAGCTTATGCAGGACAACTTCGCTATAGACTCACTCCTANTATTCANCCTGGATTTGAGGCTTTCGGTAGATTTGGAGAAATAGATGATATAGCTTTAGGTAATGAACAACATAAAGTTGGGCCGGGAGTTTTTGGTTTTGTTGAGTTTAATGATAATTATGGGTTTAAATACGAACTTAGTTGGCTTTTAGGATATACAGATTCAACACCTGATAATTCTTTGAAGTGGTTAATAGAATTTGAATATAAATATTGAAGGAGTGTTATGATGAATAAAGATTATGCAAAAAAGAAATTAGAAGATAAAGGCTATAATAATATAGTGGAGGTATCATGGCCTGAGAATCGTATTAACCACGAACATTCACATTCNTGGGATGCTGAAATTATTATAATAGATGGAAGTATTAGAATAATTGTTGGTTCAAAAGAACATCTTTTAAAATCAGGAGACGAGTTTAAATTAGAAGCTTATGTTGAACACTCAGAATATGTTGGAGATTCAGGAGTCACTTTTTTAAGCGTAAGACCTCAAACTAGTAATTAACATGATAGATTCAATAGACCATATAGTATTAACCGTAAGTAATATGAATAANACAATTGNTTTTTATTCTAAGCAANTAGGAATGAAACTAGAAGAATTTACTTCTGATCCAAATTTAGGAAGCAGAAAATGCCTAAAGTTTGGTAATCAGAAAATTAATCTTCATTCTGTAGATATGCTATTAAAAGGTGCACATGTTGCTNCTCCNGGGACAGCTGATATTTGTTTTATAAGTTCAAGACCAATANAAGAGTGGATAAAACAGTTTAAGAAAAACTCCGTTGAGATAGAGTTAGGACCAACTTTACAAGTAGGAGCTACGAGTAATTTAAAGTCAATTTATATTAGAGACCCTGATCGTAATCTAATTGAAATTTCTAATAAAATTGAAAGTTAATAAATGACTATAAACAAATATATTAAAACTCAGTGTGGTATAGAAAAATACGAGGAATTAAAAAACAAAAAAGGCTTTTTTAGTAAAGTTCGTTTTTATTGGTTCATTTTAATAGCTAGTATTAGAGATCTATTTTTCAATGGTAATTAATTGTTTTTTTGTTTTTGTTCCGCCTAGTGCTGAAAAACCCAANAATTTTCCGGTAGTGGACACTATTCTATGACATGGAATTAAAATTAAGCATTTATTTTGTGCACAAGCATTACCAATAGCCCTTGGNGATGTATTAAGTATTTTTGCTAGATCCATGTAAGACTTAGTGGAACCATAACTTATTTTTTTTATTTCTCGCCAAACTAAATATTGAAATGGTGTTCCTTTTGGAAAAACATTAAATGAAAATATTTTACGATTTTGATTAAAATATTCCTTTAATTCCAGTTTAGCTTTATTCAGTAATGTAGATTTTGAAAATTTAATNTTTTTTTTCGTAAAATTTATACTGACTATTTCATTGTTTTCTTCAGTAATAACGATATTTGCTATGCTAGTATTAAATACTAAGTAGTTATTATCTTTAAATCTATTGTCCAAAATACACCGGTTTATCTTGCGATTCCCATATTTTATATTTTTCCATTGATCTAATAAATGTTTGCCAGTCTAAAAATTGCATAAGCCAACGATGGGTTTTTCTTAATGGCATTTCTTCATCNAACCATGTAATATCCGCTATCCTATACTGTCTTACGAAAGGNAGAATANCAATATCTAAGAAGCTGGGATAATTGCCAAAAATCCAAGAGTTTTGAGAGTTNAATATGTCCTCAACAATTTTGAGAGTTTCTAAGGCAAGATCCCTGTGGTCCCCCTGAGTTTTAAGTTTATGATCATCACGATAGCGAGTATAATACTTATATCGGTCTAGATGATACTTAAAGTCACTGTCAAATTTTTCGATGATATGTTTGGTGTCTTTTTCATAATTTATAATTGTGTTTTTTATATTTTCTGGGTCATTTATGTTTAAGGCCCAATTCATTACGTCTAAACTTTCATCTATTACCTTATCATTAGGAAGAAGAAGTACCGGAACTGTTCCTTTTTTTGATATAGTAGTCATTTCTTCTGGTTTATTACTAAGTTTGACTTCCCTTAATTCCACCTTAATTTGACTAAGTAGGATGATTAATCTTGCTCGCATAGCGTAGGGACATCTTCTGAAAGAATAAAGTATAGGAATAGTGTTATTGTTTTTCATTTAAAATTTTTCCCTATATGTATCTCACCTCTTTGTGCAGCCAATTCCATCTGTTTTTGCCTGTCTGCGTATCTGCGTTTTTTTTCAATACTAGTTTTGTCTACGCAATGATAACATGACACTCCTTTTACATAGGACTTCTTTTTTTTGTCTTTTTTAGTTATAGGCATTCTACATGCATGGCACATCGAGAAACTGCCAGGGATTACTGAATGTTTAACAGATACCCTTTCATCAAACACAAAACATTCCCCGTCCCATAGGCTGTTTGTTTTTGGAACTTTTTCAAGATATTTTAATATTCCCCCTTTAAGGTGAAAAATATTCTTATAACCTTTGTTTATGGCATAAGCGGTCGCTTTTTCACACCTGATTCCCCCTGTACAGAACATAGCAATATTTTTTTTATTTTTATTTAGTGTATTTATGTTTTTTTCAAACCAAGAAGGAAATTGTGAAAAACTTTCTGTTTCAGGCTTAATTGCTCCTTTGAAAGTTCCAATAGCTGACTCATAAAAATTTCTAATATCAATTAATATTGTCTGTGGATCAGTAATAATATTGTTCCATTTATCAGGAGAGATGTATTCTCCTACAATTTCTGCTGGACTTATATCTTTTTCTCCCATTTTTACAATTTCATCTTTTAGCCTCACTTTCATTCTGTGAAATGCAGGCTTAGTGTTATACGATATTTTTTTTTCTAGACTTTTAAAATTATTATCTTTTTCTAGTTGATTAAAAAATTTACTAATATTTTTTTCTTTTCCAGAAATAGTTCCGTTAATTCCTTCTGAAGCCAATAATATTGTTCCTAAAAGTTTGTAATTAAGACAAATTTTATTCAAATAATTTTGTAATTTAAATAAGTCGTCTATTTTTATAAATTTATAAAAGGATACAATGCAAACTTTAGAAGTTCTTGCTTTAAGTTTTGGTTCCATGGATTTTTCTTTAATTACATTGTTTCAATCAAATTGTCTAATTGAGATGATAGTGCTTTCTTTCTCAATTTAAATAAATAAATTGGTATATTTTTGGTATGTTTAGCAAGAGAAATTTTTGTCTCATCAATATTTACACTATTTTTATTTTCTTGGTTTATGATGATTGAGTTAATTTTAATATTATTTATTTTTAATACGTTTAATGCCGTGAGGGTGTGACTTAAGCTACCTAAATAATTTCTTGTCACAAAAATTACAGAAATATCCAATTTTTTTATAAGATCAAGAATAGTATAATCATTATTTATAGGAACCATCATTCCACCTACTCCCTCAATCAAAAGAATCTTATTAAGTTTTTTTGCTTCTAAAATTCTATGTTTACAAAAATGAACTACTTTAGAAAAATTTATATCCTTTTTTTCAATTCTTGAGGCCATGTCTGGAGATAATGAATGCTTAAATCGCCAAGGTGAAGTATTTTCAATATTTTTTATATTTTTTTCTTTGTTTAATGATTCAAGTAATATCCC
>PAWH01000023.1 GCA_002714055.1 Candidatus Pelagibacterales bacterium
AAATTTCTTCTACTTTTGAAATAAACTTCACCTTTTTGTTACGTTTGGGGTCCCCTGTATAAAGTCCTTTAACGTCAGAAAGAAGAATAACTAGGTCAGCTCCAACTAAATGTGCTACCCTGCCTGCAAGTTGATCATTATCTCCATATCTTATCTCTATAGTAGCTACCGTATCATTTTCATTAATTACTGGAATGGTATTAAGTTTTAAAAGAGTGTTTAATGTAACTCGAGCATTCATTGCAGAACGTCTCGTTTCTAGGTCAGAATGTCCAACCAAGATTTGTGCACATTTAAGGCTTAATTTTTCAAAAACTTCCTTCCAGCCTTTGGCAAGCAGAATTTGACCCGTAGCGGCACAGGCCTGTTTTTCATGTAGTTTAAGAGATTGTTTGTTTAGGTTAAGCTCGTTTTTTCCTAAGGCAATAGCTCCAGAAGTAACAATTAATACCTCCTTCTTATTTTTTATTAAAAAATCTATATTTTGGGCAAGAGATTTCATCCACTGATAATTCAAATTTCTTGTTTTGTTATTAATTATTAATGAGGAACCTATTTTAATAACAATTCTCTTGGCATCCTTTATTGATTTATTCTTTATTGTTTTTAAGGATGCCATTTTTTTTGAATTTTCTTTTCGTTGTTTGTGTGAAGATTTTCTATGTTGTTAAATAATTTTTTAACAAAAGATTGAATTCCTTTTCCAGAAGTTGCAGAAGTAGGCATTATCTCTTTTTTTGTAAATTGTTTAATCTGTTCAACTTTATCTTTTAACTGTTCGTTTTCCAATAAATCCATTTTGGTTATAACAATCATATGTTTTTTGTTTACAAGTCCACTTCCATAGGCATCTAATTCTTTCATTATGGTTTGGTAGGATTCTATTAGATTATCGGATTGCGCGTCAATTAAATGTACAAGTATTTTGCATCTTTCTACATGTCCTAGAAATCTAGTTCCAATTCCTATACCTTTATGCGCATTTTTAATTAATCCTGGAATATCGGCAATAATAATTTCCTGATCCTTATTTTTTATTACTCCTAATTGAGGTGAAAGTGTTGTAAAAGGGTAATTTCCTACCTTTGGGTTGGCATTTGTAATGGCTGATAATAAAGAAGATTTTCCTGCATTAGGAAGGCCTATAAAACCAATGTCCGCTATTACTTTTAGTCTTAGCCATATCCACATTTCTTCTCCTGAAAGACCAGGATTTGCATTTCTAGGGGCTTGTTCTGTGGAGTTTTTAAAGTGAGTGTTTCCAAAACCACCCTTTCCACCTTCCAAAAAACTTATTCTTTCACCTTCATTAGTTAGATCCTTTAGAATAGTTTTTTGATCTAAATCTGAAATAATTTGGGTTCCTATAGGTACTTGAATTATGAGATCTTTCCCGTTTGCTCCTGAGCAATTTTTACCAGAACCTGCCTGTCCTTTTTGAGCTTTAAAATGTTGTTTATATCTAAAATCTATAAGAGTATTAAGTTCCGCAGTTGATTCAAGAATTATATTGCCACCTTTTCCCCCATTTCCTCCGTCAGGACCTCCAAATTCAATATATTTTTCTCTTCTAAAGCTAACGCAACCGTTACCTCCNTCTCCCGATTTTATATAAATNTTAGCTTGATCAAGAAATTGCATTAATTTTAACTATATAATGTTTAAACATACTTCGTACATTTAAGCTTGATTACATAACATTAGGTTTTAACTAATAAAGAAATTAGTTTTTTTCTACTCTTATAACTTTTTTTTTGTTTTGTCCAAGAAAGAAAGAGACCTTACCATCTGTTAAAGCAAAAAGAGTATGGTCTTTACCCATCCCGACATTATTTCCTGGATGAAATTTTGTGCCTCTTTGGCGAACTAAAATGTTTCCTGCTTTTACATTTTCCCCACCAAATTTTTTTACTCCTANGCGTCTTCCTGCTGAGTCTCTACCATTCCNAGAGGAACCTCCTGCTTTTTTATGCGCCATTTANTTTTTACTCCTTGCTCGAAGTTGATTTGGTTTTCTTTGTAATATTATTTTTTTTAGCAGTTTGAGANACTTTATTTTTAGTTGTTTTTAATTTTGATTCAGCAGGCTTAGAAACTTGTTTAGTAGTTGTTGTTTTACTAGCTTTTAGGTCAATACTTTTAATTCGGACTAAAGTTAAATTCTGCCTGTGTCCTTTTTTTCTTCTATAGTTTTNTCTTCTTTTTTTCTTAAAGATAGTAATTTTGGGTCCTCTAGTCTGTTCAATTACTTCTCCAAGCACTGAAGCAGAAGCAAGTTCTGAAGACTTAGTTTTTATATTAGGGCCTTCNCCTAACATAATTACATCTTCAAACCTTATTTCATTTCCTTTTGTGGTGATGTTTTTTTCTATAAGAATGACGTCTCCAGATACAACTTTATATTGTTTGCCACCACTTTTNATTACTGCATAATTCATTTTAATATATCCAGAACTTTTATTTACTAGTTTAAAAATATTATCTAAAAATATTTTTATCTATATCTTATTTGTTAAAAAAAAAACAGTTTATAATATAAAAAAGTGGAATACTATANGTTTTTATAATTCTTTCAACTGCAAAATATATATTTATTAATTATTTTAGGATAGAAAATTGAGTATAAATTCTGAATTTATTGTTACAGCCTTTATAAAAGAAACTAGAAAAAGATTCTTAGATACCTATTTAATAAGGAGAGGAGATTCATTCTCAGGTGAGATTTTTTTAAAGTTAAATAATTTAAATGGTTTATCTAAAATATATACATATAAAAAGACTAAAAAACATAATCCTTGGGAGATTTATAGCTCTGGTAATTGGGAAGAAGATGAGCAAATTAAAAATAAATTAAATAAAATATTAAATATTGATCAAGATATTTGGATAATAGAACTCGAAGATGAAAAAGGCAATTCTCCTAATTTTTAGTATTCCACTTAATAAATTTGTTTATATTCTGTGCATTTGTTATGTTTACATAAAATTTAAATTTTATAAGGCAACTAATGAGAGACCCCCATTTTCCTGGACGTTCGCCGGTGTATTCTACTAAAGGTTTGGCGGCTACTTCTCATCCTCTTGCGAGTAAAGTAGCGCTAGATACATTATCAATTGGAGGAAATGCAATTGATGCAGCCATATCAGCTGCAGCTGTTTTAGCAGTAGTGGAGGCTCATTCTACTGGAGTAGGAGGAGATTTATTTTGCCTATACAAGCCTACTAGTAGTAAAGATATTATTGCACTAAATGCTTCAGGTAAAGCTCCAAAAGCGTTATCCATAGACAAATTAAAGGAACTAGGAATAAATGAGGAAATTCCATTTACTAGTCCACATTCGGTAAGTATACCGACTGGTGTAGCAGGGTGGGTGAAGCTAATAGAAGACCATGGATCGTTATCGTTGAAAAAAGTTCTAGAACCTGCAATAGAATATGCTGAAAATGGTTATGTAGTTGCTGATATTATTGCAGGTTATTGGGAAAGAGAATTTGAAAAACTTAGTAGTGATGATGATTGTAAAGCTATATTCTTACCTTCAGGCAAGCCTCTAAAAGCAGGACAAATTCATTATCAGCCTAAATTGGCTGAAACTCTTAGACGAATTTCTGAGGAGGGAAGAAAAGGTTTTTATGAGGGATTTGTCGCAGAAGATATGGTAAAAAAACTTCAATCATTAGGAGGATTTCATACAGTTGATGATTTTGCTGATGCTCAAGCTGTTTATGTAGATCCAATTTCNGCAAATTATAGAGGTTTTGATGTTTTTGAATGCCCTCCTAATGGTCAAGGATTGATCGCTTTAATTATTTTAAAAATTTTGGAAGGATTTGATTTCAATAAATTCGAGCCAAATTCTAAAACTAGAATTCATCTTCAGGCAGAGGCTTGTAAAATAGCTTTTGGACATCGTAAACATTATTTGGCTGATCAAGATTTTTCCTATATTCCAGTAAGAGAGTTCTTGTCTGAAGATTATATAGGAAATCTTAGAAGTTTAATCAAATTAGATAGCTGCATTGAAAAATCATATATGCCTTCAATTCCAGCACATCAAGATACTGTGTATATAACAGTAGTTGATAAGGATAGAAATTCTGTATCTCTTATAAATTCAATCTTTCATAGTTTTGGTAGTGGAATAGTTGCTCCTGATTCCGGTGTTCTTTTTCAAAACCGAGGAGCTAGTTTTGTTTTAGATCCTCTGCATCCAAATTCCTTAATGGGGCAAAAAAGACCTATGCATACCATAATTCCCGCTATGGTAATGAAGGATCAAATGCCCTTTGTATCTTTTGGAGTAATGGGTGGTCACTATCAACCAATGGGTCAAGCACATGTTTTGTCAAATATAATAGATTATAAAATGGATCCGCAACTAAGTCTTGATTTTTCCAGAACTTTCTTTTTTGATAATATTTTACAATGTGAAAAAGGGATCCCAAGAAGTATAAGAAATGAACTTAAAACTATAGGACACAACGTAGAACTTGCTGATTTACCGCATGGAGGAGGTCAGATAATTCAATTTAATGAAAATGGTAAAGTTCTAGTAGGTGGATCTGATCCAAGAAGAGATGGTTGTGCATTGGGCTTATAATTTATAAATTTGGATAACAACCGGCCTGTTGTGCTTTTAATCTTACCAAATGATAAATCATATCTATAGTGGGCGTTGCAACTCCAACAATTTTTCCAGCTTCTGATACAGATTTTGTTAAAGCATCTATTTCCATTGGTCTACCTAATTCTAAATCTTGTAACGTGGAAGTCTTGTGTTGCCCAACTTTCCTTGTTCCCTCTATTCTTTGCTCCAAGCTAATTGGAAAGGATATTCCTAGAGCATTGGCAACTTTTTCTCCTTCTTGCATCATTTCTCTAATTATTGTACAGGTATCTCTATCATTTACTAGATCTTCTAAGGTAGCACTAGTTAAGGCACTTACAGGGTTAAAAGCAAGATTTCCCCATAATTTCATCCATATATCTTCTCTAATATTTTTTCTCACTGGCGATTTGAATCCAGATTTAATAAGTATTTTAGAAATATTTCTTGCTCTGTCAGATACTGATCCATCTGGTTCTCCTATTAAAAGTCTGTTTCCTTCTGAATGTATTACATGTCCTGGTTCTTTAATCTCAGCAGCAGGATAAACCACACACCCTAATACCCTATGAGGCTTTATAAATTCCCATTGCCAGTTTTTAGGATCAACTGATATTAATTTAGTATTTTCATATTTATCTCCACTTTTATAAAAATACCACCAGGGCAAACCATTTACTGCAGATAAAACAGTAGTATTATCGTCCATTAAAGGAAGAAGGTTTTCAGCAGTTAAGGCAGCAGAATGAGCCTTAAGAGTCACTATTATAAAATCTTGTTTTCCCAAATCATTAGGATCATCACTAGCTTTTGGTTTACAAAAATACTCTTCATTTGCTTCTTTGCTTTGCATCAACAGGCCTTTACTTTGAATAGCTTTAAGATGCTCTCCTCTACATATAAGAGAGACATCTGCACCACTTTTAAACAAAAGTGATCCTATATAACTTCCTATTGCTCCTGCTCCAAAAATGCTTATTTTCATTTTAGCCCCAATTTTTTAGACATTCCTATCCGTTGAATCTTTCCAGTAGCCCCTTTGGGAATTTCTTCCATAAAAATTATTTTGTTGGGGATTTTAAAATTCACAAGTTTGTTTTTACAGAANTTTTTTAGATCTTTTTCGTCAATATCATTAGAAATATCTTTTTTAAGCACCACAACCGCAGCAACATCTTCTCCTAATTTAGGATGAGGAATTGAAAAAGTGACAACCTGTAAGACATCTTCATGTCTAGTCAACACCTCATCGACTTCTAACGGGCTTATTTTTTCTCCTCCACGGTTTATTATCTCTTTAAGTCTACCAGAAATTNTGAGNTAACCATCTTTATCAAAATATCCNTCGTCTCCTGTNAGGAACCAGCCATTATNATAGTTTTCAGAATTTGCTTTATCATTATTTAAATAACCTAAAGTGACATTNTCACCTTTTATGACTATTTGNCCTCTAATTTNTTTATCATTTTCTCNTAGGATNGTGTTNTTNGATAANATTTTTACTTCTGGNCCAGCAGGAATTCCTACTGATCCACTTTTTCTCTTAAGTGGGGGTAGAGGATTAGAAGTCATTTGATGTGATGCTTCGGTCATACCGTAGGACTCTATAACTGGAGTATTAAAANTTTTTTCAAGATNTTCCATTACTGATTTAGGAAGAGAAGCTGAAGAAGATCTAATAAACCTTANAGGATTTAAGTNTATAATCTCTTTATTTCTNTCTGCTCTGGAGAGAATAATTTGATGCATTGTGGGTACAGCAGTGTACCAGCTAGGCTTGGTTTCATCTAACCATTTAAAAAAACTAAGAGCATTGAATCCGCTGTTAGGAATTATAGATGTTCCNGATTGGTATAAGGTTGCAAGCAAACCAGCAATTAAACCATGAATATGGAATAAAGGCATGATATTTAAACATTTATCAACTGATTGTAAATTTAAAGTTTTAGAAATATTATGTGCTGAAGTAATTAGATTTTTGTGTGTTAAAGGAACCATCTTTGGTCTCGAAGTAGTGCCAGAGGTATGAAGAATTAACGCTATATCATTATCATCACTTTCAAAGTAGTTTTCAGAAGGACTATTATGTTCTGAAGATTTTTGATTAAAAATTATTTCTCCTGTGTCATCGTCCAAATATTGAACGTTTACATGTGCTTCTTCTGCTGCTAAAAGCAGAGATTCAGATGTGTTTTTTTCTGTTATGACTGTATTAATATTAAGATCTCTAAAATAAAAAACGAATTCGTCTTTGGTGTAGGACGGGTTTAATGGACAGGCCACAAAATTACTGGCAATAGCCAAAAACATAGAAGCCATTTTAGGTCCGTCTTTTATAGATAGTGCTATATTAGCATGAGGCTTAAGGTCTAGAGCATGAAGCACTAATTGAGTTTTATTAATTGTATTTATTAAATTTCCGTAAGTAATAAATTTATTATCCTGAATAGTCGGTAATATAGCTATACTGTCGCTGTTAGCTCTTAATAATAAGTCTTTAATTGTTAATTTATCAATACTATCTATCATTTTATAATAAAAACATTCTCACATTAAATTCATTTTTCTATATTAAAGAATACTAATTTATAATTTTTTATTTCATAAACTAGTTTTATTTTTATATTAAGCTATAATACGGTTATCAAGTGAGGAAAAGTATTATGTTTGAAGCAAAACATCAAGATCAACATGTTCTTAATGCAGAGATTGGTAAAGATAGTCCTAATAACTTAGAACCTTTTTGGATGCCTTTTACTCCAAATAGACGATTTAAAAAGAATCCTAAGCTCATAGTTTCTGCAAAAGATATGCACTATACATCTATTGATGGAAAAAAAATATTGGATGGATCAGCTGGCCTATGGTGCGTAAATGCTGGGCATTGCAGGCCTAGAATAGTAGAAGCCGTAAAAAAACAAGTNGAGGAAATGGATTATACTGCTCTCTTTCAGTTTGGGCATCCTAAAGCATTTACTTTAGCTTCTCAGCTTACCGAAATGCTTCCTAAAGATATAGATAATGTTTTTTATACCAATTCAGGGTCAGAAGCGGTAGATACTGCGCTAAAAATAGCATTAGCATATCATAACGCGAAAGGTGATTCTAAGAGATATAGATTAATTGGCAGATCTAGAGGTTATCATGGTGTGGGATTTGGAGGCATGTCTGTAGGAGGAATGGTAGCAAATAGAAAACAATTTACTAATCATCTCCCTGGTGTTGATCACATGCAAGATACTCATATGCCTGATTTAAATGCGTTTTCTAGAGGTCAACCCAAGCATGGGGGTGAAGAGAAAGCTAATTCTCTAATAGATCTTATTTCTCTGCATGATGCTTCTACTATTGCAGCCGTTATAGTAGAACCAGTAGCTTGTTCAACAGGAGTTTTGGTTCCTCCTGTAGGTTATCTTGAAAGACTTAGGGAAATTTGTGATGAAAATGGTATTCTACTGATTTTTGATGAGGTTATATGTGGCTTTGGAAGACTTGGAACTNCATTTGCATCGGATAAATTTAAGGTTATTCCAGATATTATGACTATGGCTAAGGGAATAACTAATGCTACTGTTCCCATGGGAGCAGTAGGAACACACAAAAAAATATATGAAACTCTTATGAATGGACCAGAACATCTCATAGAGCTATTTCATGGATATACTTATTCAGGTCANCCTCTAGCTTGTGCNGCTTCTTTAGCTACATTAGAAGAATATAAAGAAGAGGATGTTTTTGAAAGAGCTAGAAAGATTGAAAAGAAATTTGAGGAAAGCTGTCATTCCCTTCAAGGAACAAAAAATATTGTAGACATAAGAAATTTAGGTTTGGTTGCAGGAATAGAGCTTGCAACTAGAGAGGACGGCTTAACTAAAAGAGCATATGATGTTTTTGATTGGTGTTATAATGAAGGTTTGATGATACGTTTTNCTNGAGAAACAATTTGTGTTTCTCCACCACTTATAGTTAATGAAGAACAAATAGATCAGATATTTGAGACAATTCAGGAAGCTATTATATCTGTTAAGTAATATTTTTTAGAAGGTGCTAAATGACAACAGTAAAGTATATTGAAGAAAAAGATGCTTCAGATCGAGTTAAAAAAGTTTATCGCGATATTAGTGAGTCTAGAGGAGGAGCAAAAGTTAATAACATTTGGAAGGTATTAGCAAATGATCCTGATTTACTAGAATCTACTTGGAAGAGACTAAAAGAGGTCATGGGNCCTGGCNCTCTTGATCCNCTAGTAAANGAACTTATCTATNTAGCTGTTAGTGTAGTTAATGGCTGTCAGTANTGTGTTCACTCACATTCTGCNGCGGCTAAAAANAAAGGCATGACGGATGAAATGAGAAGTGAGTTGTTTTCTATCATAGCAATGGCTAGCCAAACTAATGCATTAGCAGAAGCTTATCAAGTAGATGTAGATGAAAATTTAAAAGCATAGGCTANATTTTTTGGGATATAACAAAAATCCCTTCAACACTAAATAGGTTATTATAAAAACTTTCNGNTTTTTTTATAGATTTAATTGANCCACTCTCAGAAATGCGAAAAGNTTNATCGATTGATATGTTCAAAGAATTACAAATNNTAATAAAGTCTTTTATTGTACATAGATGNATATTTGGNGTTNGGTACCAGGGTTCTGACAAAGTNTTAGTCATTGGCATTTCTCCTTTTANTAGNAAATCCANTCTACATTTCCAATGNGCAAAGTTAGGGANTGAGACTATACATNTTTTTCCNATNCTNANCATNTNTTTTAAAACTTCTTTNGGCTTATGNGTAGCNTGNAANGTNCTACTTAAGAATTACATANTCAAAAGATTTTTNNGGNAAATTNGTTAGGTCTNTATCNGCNTTTCCNTGTAAAACGGACAATCCCTTAGATAAACAGGTTTTAACTCCTTCATGACTGATCTCCAATCCGTGTCCATTTATTTTTTTTTCGTTTTCTAAAAAAACAAGAAGGCTTCCATCTCCGCACCCAACATCTAAAACTTTAGCATTTATTTTTATGAGGGATGATATTAAATTTTGCGATATTTTGTTATCTGACATAGCTAATCAACAATTTTAGTTTAGACCTTTTTTATCGGCAGCGCCTTCAATAAAACCTTTAAGGATATTATGGAATTCTGGAACATCTAGTAAAAAACTATCGTGTCCCTTATCTGATTGTATTTCTATAAAACTAACGTCAGCTCCCACTTTATTGAGGGCTTTAAGAATGGTTCTGCTCTCTGAGGTAGGGAACAGCCAATCACTTGAAAAAGAAACTAATAAATATTTACATTTATTATTTCTAAATGCTAATGANAGATTNCCATCATATTGGTTTGCCAAGTCAAAATAATCCATAGCTCGAGTCAGATATAGATAACAATTAGCATCAAATCTATCAACAAAAGAAATACCTTGGTGTCTTAAATAACTCTCAACCTGAAAATCTGCNTCAAATCCCCAAGACAAGACTTTATTTTGCATATCCCGTCCGAATTTCTTTTGAAACGCTCCTTCAGAAAGATAAGTAATGTGAGCTATCATTCTTGCCACAGCTAATCCATGCCTTGGTTTTTCAACATTTTTATAGTAGTTTCCTTTATTCCAATTAAGATCATTCATTATGGCTTGTCTACCTACTTCATGGAAAGCTATATTTTGTGCCGTATGTCTATAAGATGCAGCAATAGGGATGGCTGTATACACTCTATTAGAATGACTGGAAGCCCACTCTAAAACTTGCATGCCACCCATTGATCCTCCTAATATACAAAATAGTTGTTCAATTTTTAAATGGTCTATAAGTTTCACTTGCATATTGACCATATCTTTTATTGTATATATTGGAAAGCTTAAGCCGTAGGGTTCTTCAGAATTTATATTAATGGATGATGGTCCAGTAGTTCCCATGCATCCACCCAATACATTAGGACAAATTATAAAATATTTATTTGTGTCCAGTATTCTATTGGCTCCTATCATATTTTGCCACCATCCTTCTTTTTTAGTAACTGGATTAATACCTGCGGCATACTGGTCTCCTGATAATGCGTGGCATATAAGTATAGCATTGGATCTATTCTTATTTAGTTTTCCCCAGGTATTATAGGTTATAATTACATTTTGTAACTTTTGTCCTCCTTCTAGTAGCATATCTATAGGTCCGTATGTTTTTTGAATTTTATCGACCAAATTTTCTCTACTATCTTCTAATGATTTATTTAAATTATTTTTCATCTATTTAGGCCTTGATTATTTTCTTAATTCTATTACCTAGAAATTGTTATAATGTTATGTCAATGCTTGATTTAAATTTCTATAGTATATATGTATTTTTTATATTTGAGTATCTAAATTAATAGAGGAATAGTTATGTCTCTTAAAAAAGATAGAAGTAGAGGTAAAAATAGAGTGGAAAAAAAAGGTAAAAGCTTGAAACTTGGAAATCTTGAGTCTATTAGATTGGATATTGATAGAACAGACACCCTTATTCATAAATATTTGATTGATAGGGCAAATTTAGTTCAAAAAGTGGCTAAAGCTAAAAAATATGGTAAAGGAAGAAAAATAGAAATGTATAGACCTACGAGGGAACACGATATTTTGAATAGAAGAATATTGGAACATCAGGGTTTATTTCCTATAGAATCTGTAATATCAGTGTGGAGTGAGCTTTTTTCTGGTTATAGATCTTTGCAAGGACAACTTAAAGTGTCTNATTTGAAANCTGATGAAGTANTNGTTAGGAGACATTTTGGAGTATGTACTAGATATAACCTATTAAAGGATTANAGAGGTGTNATAGATNCNCTTTTAAAAGAAGAATCTGACGTTGCTGCTTTACCTTTTCCTAGTAAAAAAAATAAATGGTGTACGGAGTTAATAGAATTAAAAACTATTAATATTGTTGGATCTGCACCTTTTTATCTCTCTAAACAACCTAATTTACTATTGTTGAGTAAACAAAAATTAGAATATTCAGAGGTAAATATAGTNTTTATGATTTTAAAAGTTAGAAATGATATTTTAAATAAGGTATTGACTTACTTAATTGATAACAGTTTTGTNTGNAATCAGCATTATAGTTTAGATAAAGATAATAGTTATATTCTTTTTTCCACTAAAGTGCATTCAGAAAAAAAAATTAATGAGAGAATAAATAGATTAAGAAATGAAAGAACGTTCAAAGTTAAACTACTACCTAAAGTTTTAGGTGGTTACTCAGTTTTTAAAAGGGATANTTGAAATGAGTAAGGCTCAAATATTTAAAAGAATCGCTTTTATAGGTTTTGGTTTNATTAATTCTTCTTTGGCTAGGGTTGTTAAAAGAAAAGGTTTAGCTACTAAAATAGCAGCATATTCTAGAAGTAAGAAGACTAGATCTAAAATTGAGAATTTAAATATTGTAGACGACTTATATAGCGATGCTTCTGAAGCTGTTAGAGAAGCAGATCTGGTAGTTTTGGGAGTTCCATTGGGGGCTACAAAAAAATTAGTTAGTCAATTCGCACCCTTTTTGACTTCTGGTGCAATNATNACTGATGTAGGCTCNGTCAAAAAAAGTGTATTAAATAGTGTATTACCCTTGTTNCCTCCTGACATACATTTTGTTCCAGCTCATCCAATAGCTGGTACTGAAAAATCNGGTCCAGAATCTGGTTACGAAACCTTGTTTCAAGGACATTGGTGCATATTAACTCCTACAAAGAATACAAATAAAGAAGCAATACTAAAGGTTTCAAAGCTATGGGAGTCAGCGGGTATGGAGGTAGCAGAAATGGATGCTCAGTATCATGATTTGGTCCTGGCTATTACATCTCATATTCCTCATCTAGTTGCTTATTCTATAGTTGGCACAGTTTCAGAATTGGAAGATCATTTAAAANCNGAAGTNATGAAATATTCTGCAGGTGGATTCAGAGATTTTACAAGAATTGCTGGATCAGATCCAATAATGTGGAGGGATATATTTATAGATAATAAAGAGGCTGTGCTAGAAATGTTAGGTCGTTTTATTGAAGATTTAACGGCTCTACAAAAATCTATTCGTTGGGAAGATAAAGAATCTCTAGAAAAACTTTTTAGTAAAACACGTTTGATTAGGAAGGGCGTGGTCGCATTTAAACAGGATTAAAATTTATAAATTTATTTGATTTAGGTAATTTTATTATTTTAATTCCATAAATATTTAAGAAACCATCCTGCATATTTATTGCAATTGAAGGTATTTTATTATTTAGCTTTGCTAATGCTTCAGCTGCTTCTGTAATAATAGATAGAGCTTTATAAGTTTGATTAGAAATAATATTATTATCTTCTAACTTTTTAAAGATTTTTGATAATTTTTTGTAGTGGAATACAAAAGAACCTAAGAAATTATCGTTATAATCTATTCCTAAAAATCCTTGTCCATTTATGGTTGTATTATTTAGATTGAAACTTAAATTTTTAAAATCAATTCCTCCATCAGTTTTAATCCAATCGTCTAAGTTATTTATATTTATTTTTTTAACGTTTATAAGGTCTCCCTCTAAAATAATAGAATTAATAGGTTCGTTAAAAATACTTTCTTTAGGAGNAACCCAATCATCAATTTTTATAAAAAATTGACCATTAGGGTGCTCGAACTGTCTGTAATGAATNTCTGAGTTTTTTAGATTATGATGTTTGTTGTTTATTACTACTCTAGTTTTTTTAGTATTTATAGAAATTCTAGTAAAACTATTTTTTNNATAATTATATGATGCTTTAATATCCTCTAGAATTATATTTTTACTGTTTTCTTGTTTNTTCTGTATTTTAATTTTATCTGAGATAATAATTATATGTTTTTTATTCCATGGTTGAAAAACTATTTTAGAGTCTTCAATATCAATGTATGTATTTAAGTAGATAAGATTAAGATTAACAAAGTTAATCTCTATTCTATAGGGAAACCCTGAAATATAGTGTTTTTGCCAAGTAGATTGAATATTGTTTGTTAATAATAGTTGTTTTATTTTTAATAGTTCTGAACTGGTATTTTTGGTGAGAGAATAATACCATATTACATAAGACGCTAAAGCAACTATGATTAAGAAGGCGAATCCCAGTAAAAACTTAAAACCTGGTGCAAAATCTTTTTTTGTTCCCATTCAAACTTATTTTATGTTTTGGTTTATCAATTCAATCAGTCTAGTAGTACTTCTATTTTTAACAAGTTTTGTTCTAACTATTTTTCCACCCCACTTACTTATGATCTTTGCTCCAACTATTTCCGAGGTTTTGTAATCTTCACCTTTAATAAGGAANTCTGGCTTTATAAGTTTTATTAATTTNAGAGGTGTNTTTTCATTAAATAAAACAACTGCATCTACCATGGATANAGAAGAAATTATGCTTAATCTNGATTTNTCGTCTTGGATAGGCCTTTTTGCTCCTTTAATTTTTTTAATAGAACTGTCTGAATTGATAGCCACAATAAGTCTGTCGCANACTGAAGATGCTTTTTNTAAAGTTTCTATATGACCTGAATGAAGAAGGTCGAAACAACCGTTTGTAAAACCTATATTTAAATTATTAATTTTCCACTCTGATATTTTTTGTTTTATACTTGCCNNATNAAAATGATTATTTTTGGATTTATTANCATATTTTTGNTTGCTTGCTAATAACATTTCTTCCACGTTTACCGTAGCTGCTCCAGATTTTTTTACTACAATTCCTGCAGCTAAATTTGCTAGTTCAGCGGCTGTATTTGTGTCTAATTTGGCAGCAATTGCTGCAGCAAAAAAAGCTACTACCGTATCACCGGCTCCAGATACGTCATATACTTCCTCTGTATCAGCTTTAAAGTGTGTTTGATTAGACTTCTCTATTATTGANAATCCTTCTTTGCCTCTTGTAAGAAGAACAGTTTTAGACCAATTTTTCTCAATTATGTGAAGTCCGCATTTTTCTGCACTATAATTATCTTTCACATTTACATTGGTAGCTAAATAAGCTTCTTTTATATTTGGTGTTATGCAATAGGCGCCTTTATATAGCGAAAAATCATTATTTTTGGGATCGACAATAACATTCTTTTTAAAATCTATAGCAAGTTTAATTATCCGCTGGCAAAAATTTCCCCAAAATATTCCTTTTCCGTAATCTGATATTATTACGACATCAGATTTTTTAATTGCCCTGACGTAATATTGAAATATTTGTTTCTCTACGTCTCTGGACATTTTATTAGTAGTTTCTTCATCAGTCCTGAGAAGCTGTTGACTATTACCAATGTATCTAGTTTTGATTGATGTTTTTCTAGATTCATCNATTACAATGNTAGNATTAATATTTTTTGNTAAATNTAAAATCTTTATTAGTTTTTTTCCTGCATCGTCCTTACCCACTAAGGATATAAAGTATGATTTAACACCTAAACTGCTAAGATTTAGAGCAACATTTCCTGCTCCTCCAGGAATAAAANAATTTTCTTCTATTTTCATAATAGGAATAGGAGCCTCNGGAGAAATTCTTTCAACATTGCCAATAATGTAGCTATCTAGCATTGAATCTCCAATGACTAGAACNTTAGCTTTAGCAATCTTTTCAAGAATAATTTTTAAAGAGTTTTTGTTAAACATTTTTCAATATATATATTTAATCATTTTCAGTTTCGACCATATTTTTTAATAAGTCTGATGCTTCCTCAAACTGAATAGATTCTGAGATTTCTTTTTCATAGTCTTCTTTCCTAACGAGTCCATACTGCATTCCTGCTTCTTCACTTTCATTTTCTTCAGGGCGTAGTTTTGTGGAATCCCATCTTTCTGTTTTTCTTGCTTTAGTAACAGCNAATTCGAGATCATGTTGAGAACACAATCCCAACATAATNGGATCTTTTTGNGTTACATTTTGAATGTTCCAGTGAGATCTTTCNCTAATTTGATTAATTGTNGATTTTGTAGTTCCAATAAGTTTAGATATTTGAGCATCAGATAATTCAGGATGAAATTTTAGAAGCCAAGAAATTGCATTTGGTCTATCTTGTCTTCTAGAAAGAGGCGTATATCTTGGGCTTTTTCTTTTTTTGCTGGATGAAGAAAAAGTTTTTGTAATTTGCAATATNAATTTTTTGGAAACATCCTTTTCACATTCTGTTATATTTTCACCNGACAGTTCTTCACTAATAATAGGGTTCTTTCCTTTTATCCCTACTGCAACTTCCTCATCGGCAATTCCCTGAACTTCAAGCGTATGTAGNCCGCAGAATTCTGCAATCTGTTTGAANCTANTTGTTGTATTCTCTATAAGCCAAACGGCAGTGGCTTTNGGCATTAATGGTAAGGGCATAATATATCTCCTAAGTGAAATATTTAATTATATTGAAACTAATTTTCTATTCTTAAAACAATTTTTCCTATGTGTTTACTAGATTCCATTAATTCATGGGCCTTTTTCACGTCATACATACTAAAAGTTTTATATATTATAGGCNTAACTATCTTATTTTCAATTAATGGCCAAACTTTTTTGTAAAGTTCTTTAGCAATCACACCTTTTTCTTTTATGCTTCTTGGTCTGAGAGTAGATCCTCTGACTATAAGATGTTTTTTTAAAATAGGTAACAAGTTTATTTCTTTCTGGAATCCTCCTTGAAATGCAAGTAAAATTAATCTNCCATTTTTTGTTAGAATTTCAAGGTTTTGATCAAAGTATTNNGCTCCTATAATATCTAGAATTACGTCTACACCCTTTTCATTTGTTTCTTTTTTTATAAATTTTACAAAATCTTTCTTCTTGTAATTAATATTTTTACTGCCAACTTTATTTAAAAATTTGCATTTATCATCTGAACCGACGGTAGTATATACCCTAGCTCCAAAAGCATTAGCTAACTGTATTGCTGTTGTTCCTATTCCACTTGCTCCTCCATGGATTAATATTGATTCTCCAGAAGANAACATTTTATTATGGAATAAGTTTGCCCAGACAGTAAAGAATGTTTCAGGTATAGCTGCAGATTCTATCATCGATAGGTTGTTTGGAATNCTTAGTACTTGNGCTTCGGGNGCAATACAATAACCGGCATAACCTCCTCCAGTTACTAAAGCACATACTTTTTCTCCTATTTTAAACTTTGANGAAANTGNGTTAACTTTTGCGATAACTCCTGATATTTCTANTCCTGGAATAGGACTAGCTCCTTTTGGNGGAGGATAATTGCCTTGTCTTTGCATTATGTCAGGTCTATTTATACCAGCAGCATATACCTTTATTAAAACTTCATTTTTCTTTGGTAAGGGAACTGGAATACTAGTAACTCTTAAATTTTCTGGTCCCCCNNATTTTGCTATCTCGATACAATTCATTTTTTTAGAAATTTTTATATCCATGTTTATTGCCTTGTTTTAATTTTATTTTGTAATTAATTTATAAATAAATAATATTTGGTTTAGCTAAAGTAAATAAATANTTTAAGGATAAGNACAAATGGAAGAAGAAGAAGAATACNNTAANNCAAAAAAATCCAAACCTATANGTGGNAATATAGATGATTTATCTATAGAAGATTTAGAAGAANTTATTCAAGATTTAAATAATGAAATNNTTAGAANAGAANCATTAATTAAAAAAAAGAAAAAAGCTAAAAAATCAGCTGAAAAACTTTTCAAATAGAACTTGTAACAGATTGGAAAACTTATAGNNAAAGATTGGCCTCCATCNAAAAGATCAAGNCANCANTATTGTTGGTGGCATGAGTATTCCACTAGATGGGGAGATAATGATATGTATGGACATGTTAATCATATTATTTATTTTTCGATGTTTGATACAGTAGTGAATTATTTTTTAATTAAAAATGCTGGTTTTGATCCCGTTATCTCAGAATATATAGGAGTAACACCTGACTCTAGATGCTGCTATTACGAATCTGTAAGCTATCCGGCAACTGTAGATGTAGGGATTGTCGTAAAAAAAATAGGCAATTCTAGTATTACATACGAAATAGGAGTATTTAAGAAAGATTCAGAAACAACTTGTGCTGTAGGTCATTTCGTTCACGTCTATGTAAATAGAAATAACCAAAATAAGGTTGTAAGTATTCCAAAAAAAATAGCCGA
>PAWH01000024.1 GCA_002714055.1 Candidatus Pelagibacterales bacterium
TTCATAGTAATTTTAGCAATATTTTTAATGAGACAAATGATAGAATCTCCTTTTGGGTATGGCTTAAGACTGATTAGGGATAATCATGAAAGACCGGCAGCACTTGGTTTTAATATCCGTTCACACCAACTTCTGGCATTTATTATAGCAGGATCTCTTGCAGGACTAGCAGGTTCTCTACAAGCATTACTTGATGTTGGAGCCTACCCAGAATGGGCATACTGGTCTAAATCTGCAGAACCACTTTTTATGATTTTATTAGGAGGCATGCAAACCTTTCTCGGTCCATTACTAGGTGCTCTCATTTTTGAGCTTCTAAATGACTTCGTAGCTGCTAATACAAGATACTACGGACTTGTACTCGGTCTCGTAATTTTATTTTTTGTTTTAGGATTTAGGAAAGGTCTGTTGGACTGGATTATTCTAAAAGGTAGGAAAAACTAGCATGCTTGTACTTAAAAACGTTACTAAAAGATTTGGTGGAATAATTGCTACTAAAGATATTTCTATGAAACTGAAACCCGGTTCCATAAATGCCATAATAGGCCCTAATTGCGCTGGTAAGACAACTTTATTTAACTTAATTACTGGTAAAATAAAAAGTGACACGGGTCATATATTTATTAAAAACAAAAATATTACAGGCCTTTCAGAGGTTGAAATTACACATTTAGGTATAGCAAGAGCATTTCAAATTACTAATATTTTTCCTACATTTACAGTAAAGGAATCTATTATGGCTGCTATTTTAGCTAAATATAATGGATTACATAATGTTTGGTTAAGATTCAAATCTCACCCGGTACAGGAAGAATCAGAAAATGTAGCAAAGCTTACTGGTCTGGAAAAAGTATTAAATATTAGAGGCGAAGAATTAAGCCATGGAGATCAAAAACTTCTGGATATTGCCTTAGCGCTTGCGATGAAACCCAAAATATTACTCTTGGATGAACCAACGGCAGGTATGGGTTCAGAAGAAAGATGGAAAATGATAAATAAAGTTAAAGAATTATGGAAAAAAACTAAAATGACGTTGGTCTTCATAGAACATGATATGGATATAGTGTTTGATGTAGCTCAAAAAGTATTTGTATTACAACAAGGTAAGATACTAGCTGAAGGTTTGCCTAAAGAAATTAGAAAAAATCAAAGTGTAATTGATGCTTACTTAGGAGGAGGGCAAAAAAGATGAGTTTTCTAGACATAAAAAACTTAAATGCCTTTTATGGAAGTAGCCAAGTTTTATTTAATTTAAATATTGGTATAAAAAAAAGTAAGATTACTGCTCTATTAGGAAGAAATGGNGCAGGCAAAAGTTCAACGTTTAAAGCCATTACAGGAATGATAAAAATTAAATCGGGTTCTATAATGCTAGACACAATGGATCTAACTAATAAAGCAACAAATTTTAGAGCTAAAAACGGAATAGGATATGTACCAGAAGATAGACAGGTTTTTCCAGAGCATACGGTGGAAGAAAATATAGATCTAGGAAAAAAAACTAATAGAAAAGGGAAAAATATATGGGAAAAAGAAAAAATTTGGGAAACTTTCCCAGTCTTATCTAAACTTAAAAAAAGGTTAGCTGGCCAACTCTCTGGAGGAGAACAACAAATGTTATCAATCGCCAGGACATTAGTTGGAAACCCTTCAATATTNCTTCTAGATGAACCTTCTGAAGGATTAGCACCAATAATTGTTGAAGATATTTCTCAAATTCTACTAAATCTTAAAAAAATTGGTGCAACTATATTACTTGCAGAACAAAATATGCATTTTTGCATGAACATAGCAGAAGAAGCTATTATTATTGACAGAGGAAAAAATGTTTGGAAGGGAAACATTAATCAATTAAAAAAGAATAAAGAGATTATGAATAAATATTTAGCAGTCTAGAAAATTATCTAGCTAAAGCTTTCATTGCTTCTTCTATTCCTTTTAAATTTAATTCAAACATTTTTCCATCAAATATCTCGTTGATTATCCTATTGGATTCTGAAGAATTCCAAAATTTTCTTGGTTCCGGGTTAAGCCATGCAATTGAATCAAAATGCGCAGACAATCTATCTAACCAAACAATACCTGCTTCTTCATTCCAATGTTCAATTGAACCTCCAGGATAGGTAATTTCATAAGGGCTCATAGAAGCATCTCCAACAAATATGAGTCTATAGTCGCTGCCAAATTTTCTCAAGACATCATAGGTAGAAATCACATCTTGGCTAGAACGAGGATTATTTTTCCATAAAATTTCATAAATACAGTTGTGAAAATAAAAGTGTTCTAAATTTTTAAATTCACTTCTTGCGGCAGAAAAGATTTCTTCACATGCNTCAATATGAGGATCCATTGAACCTCCAACGTCAAGAAATAAAAGTATTTTCACTCTATTTTTTCTCTCTGGACGTAATTTAACATCCAAATATCCAGCATTTTTAGCCGTTGAAGATACCGTCTCATCAATATCAAGTTCCTCCGGCACTCCTTCTCTAGCAAACTTTCTAAGCCTTCTTACGGCCACCCTAATATCTCTTATTCCTAAAGTTTTAGTATCATCAAAATTTGACCACAACCTTTGTTCCCATACTTTTACAGCTTTCCCTTGCCTTTTACCCTCATTTCCAATCCTAATGCCTTCCGGATTATAGCCGCCTGACCCAAAAGGCGAAGTTCCCCCTGTGCCAATCCATTTNTTTCCTCCCTGATGTCTCTTTTTTTGCTCTTTTAGTCTTTCTTTTAGTGTTTCAAGTAATTTATCCCAGTCTCCTAGGGATTTTATCTTTCTCTTTTCTTCCTCAGAGAGATTTTTTTGTAGCGCATCCCTTATCCATTGTTCCGGAATATTGGCAAGTATTTCTTCACCAACCTTAAGTGCACCCTCAAAAAATTCAGAGAAAACCCTATCAAATCTATCAAAGTACCTTTCATCTTTGACTAATGAAGACCTTGCAAAATAATAAAACATATTAGTATCTAACTGGGTTACACCCTTATCCAACCCTGATATAAAATCTAAATATTCTCTAATAGAAACAGGAANACCTGATTTTTTTAATTTATGAAAAAAACCTGTAAACAATTTATACCTTTATAATTACCGTTTCACTCTTTTTTCACAATCTTCGGGAAATTCCCAGGACTCTACTTCGGGACCGCATACTCCACTCTCTCCTACTACCCTAAAACAAGCGTAAGTTATCAAATCTACCTCTGTTGTTTTTTGTTCATGAGAGCACTTATCTCTTACTTCAATATTTTGTATTAAAGCAGAAGGATCATCAGTATCCACACAACGTCCCCTTCTAGTNTCAACCCATTGCATAGAGTGGCTTAAAATCATAGCCACTGGGTCTTTTCCTAGATTGGTAAGGCATACCTCTTTTGCAAAGAGATTAGTAAAAATGAAAAAACTTAATAAAATTATAATTATCGATTTAGCATAGAAAGTAATGGTATAAATACAATTCATTTTTTAACTCCTAGGTTTTAATTGTTTTGCCTTGTCATAAAGGCTAANCTCTCAAACATGTGAACATCTGATTCGTTCTTTAAAATGGCTCCATATAANGGTGGCAAAGCATCCNTAGAATCTTTTGCACGTAAAACCTCAGGACCTATATCTTCAGCAAGAAGAAGTTTAATCCAATCTAATAACTCAGAAGTAGAAGGTTTTTTCTTTAATCCAGGCGTTTCTCTCACCTCAAAAAATGCCTTTAAAGCAGAATCAACCAGAATTTTTTTTATTTTAGGAAAATGAACGCCTACTATTGCCCTCATAGTATCATGATCGGGAAAACTGATATAATGAAAGAAACAGCGTCGAAGAAAAGCATCAGGCAAATCTTTTTCATTATTAGATGTAATGATTACTATAGGTCTATGCCTTGCTATTACATTTTCTTTTGTTTCATAAACATGAAATTCCATACGATCTAATTCTAAAAGCAAGTCATTAGGAAATTCTATATCAGCCTTATCTATTTCGTCTATAAGCAGAACAGGTTTTTCCTCTGCAACAAAGGAATCCCATAATACTCCTTTTTTAATATAATTTTTTATATCTTTAACGCGAGAATCGCCTAATTGCGAATCTCTCAACCTAGAGACAGCATCATATTCGTATAAACCTTGTTGAGCTTTGGTAGTAGACTTAATGTGCCACCTTATTAAATTTTTCCCCAGGGACTTTGAAACCTCCTCTGCTAGCATAGTTTTACCTGTTCCAGGTTCGCCTTTAATTAAAAGGGGACGTTCCAAAGTTATTGCCGCGTTTACAGCAGTCGACAAAGCATCAGTCGAAATATAAGTATCAGTTCCAGAAAACATCTCGTTCATTCTAAACTCCTACATTATACAACATATGTTGCTATAATATTATGACTTAGTGCTTAACTAATATATTAGTCAAGTATAAATATTATGGTTGGATATTTAGATTTGTGACTGCAACCAATTTTCTCTTCCTACTTTTTCTACCAATCCTAACTGGGTTTCTAACCAGTCATAATGTTCCTCTTCAGAATCCAAAATTTCTCTAAATATACCTCTACTAACAAAATCTGAAACTTTTTCACAATGCTCAATTGCCTTTTTAAGATCAGGCATTGCTTTTTCTTCTAATTTTAAATCAAGAGATAAGCACTCCACAGGCTCTTCTCCTATCATAATTTTGTGCATATCTTGTACATTAGGAATACCATCCAAAAACAAGACTCTTTCAATTATTTTATCCGCATGTTTCATTTCATCTATAGATTCTTCATGTTCTTTTTCACCTAATTTATTGTAACCCCAATCTTTAAACATTCTAGAATGAAGAAAATACTGATTTATAGCTGTTAACTCATTAGTTAACACTGCATTAAAGTGTTTAATAACTTCCTTGTTACCTTTCATTGATCTCTCCATATTAAAAAATAATTACACCATATAAATGCTACTTTTTTTAGAAAAAATCAATAAAAAATGTTTAAAAACAAGTAGTTGATACTCGTTCTCATTCGCAATAAATATGAAAAATATTATTAATAAATATATTTTTTTAAATAAAAAAGCGTTTTAACTAAGCCTGTAATGACGAAGAAAATTTCTTACTAAAGCTAATTTGTTCTTTGGTCTCTTGTACTGATTCTTCTTGTAGTATCTCATCAATAGATTGTAAGCATTTTCCACATTGCATAGCGCAGCCCAACTTTTTATATACCGAACTAGGTTCGCAAACTCCTATATTTTTTAATTTACGAACATCTTCAGAAGTAAGAGCGTTACAAATACAAACGTACACTTTATATTTATTTCCTTTCAATAAATTTATTAAAATACAATTGATAATGAAAGTCAATCTCATTTGTAATAAATATTATTTTAAATTAAAATAAAAATAAATTGAATAAATATTACAATTCAACTAGAAAATTACTGAAAGTGAGCAAATGAACAAAAGATTATCAGTAAGAGATATACGTAAATTTAAATTTACTATGTCAAAGCAAAAACCTCTAGTTAGTTTAGTATGTTATACAGCGCAAATGGCTCGACTAATAAATAATATTGTAGATATAATATTAGTAGGAGATAGCATGGGGATGACCATATATGGTCATGAAAATACTTTGTTGGTTACGCCTCAAATGATGATTAACCATGGTAAAGCTGTTGTTTCTTCTACCTCTAGGCCTCACATAGTGGTAGACCTGCCTTTTGGCAGCTATGAAGAGTCTCCAGAAAAAGCGTTTAGAACTGCAAGCAGAATTATGAAACATACTGGAGCTCAATCTGTCAAACTAGAAGGTGGAAAAGAATTTGCAGAAACAATATATTTCTTATCTCAAAGGGGGGTTCCCGTTATGGGACACATAGGACTTATGCCTCAAAGAATCCAGACGTTAGGAGGTTTTATAACACAAGGAAAAACCCAAGAAGCCTCTAAACAAGTCATAGAAGATGCTAAAGCCATAATAGATGCAGGAGTATTTTCTATGGTAATAGAAGCAGTCCCAGAAGAGACTTCAAATATAATTACAAAAAATTCAGAAATTCCCACCATTGGAATAGGTGCTGGAAGAACTTGTGATGGTCAAATTTTAGTCGCGCATGATATTCTAGGACTTTACGGTGATTTCACTCCAAAATTTGTAAAAAAATATGCTGAAATAGATAAAAAAATTACTGATGCTGTCACTCAATATGCAGATGATGTAAGAAATAAAAAATTTCCTACAAAAAATAATATATTTAAAGCATCTATTTAAATTTTTTATTCCTTATCAAATCAGGTTCCCTGAACTAAAGCAGTATTAGAAATACCAGATTCAATTCTTAGTTTTAGCAAAGGTTGGTATTCCACAGATTCATAAAACCCTTTCGCAGAGTGTAAATTAGGAAACTCTATAATGACTAATCTATGTTGAAAAAAGTCTCCTTCCAAAGATTCCATTTTACCTCCTCTAACTAGATACTTGCCACCATGATCACTTACAATCTTAAATACCTTTTCTCTATATTGTTTCATAGCATCCAAATTTTTTGTTTCAATATGTGCTATAATATAAGCTTTCATTTCAATTCCTCCATTATTAACCAGTAACTATAAGTTCGTTTTAGAAAGTAATTCATAAGCAGCATTTTCCACTCTATCGACATCTAAAGTCTTCATCAAACTACCTGATGTTCTGTGATTAAAACCAGAATTACTCATAAGATCTGAAGGTGATTCTGGCGTACGAACAATCATTGTATTTTCCCCCACGGGAGAATAAATCTTATCCTCTGTCGGACCAAATAACCCTAAGGTCGGAGTCCCCACGGCTGCTGAAAGATGCATTAGTCCTGAGTCATTTCCTATATACAATCTAGAATAAGAAAAGATTGCTGCTGTTGGTAAAATTGGTTCTCCTATCAAATTTAAAGGATCAATANCGCNNATCTCAGATACAATATTTTTACCTGTAGTTTCTTCACCAGGACCTCCAACTATAACCACGGTCCCTCCTTTAAAATAACTAGAATTTATTAATTTTTTAGCTATATATGCATAATTATTACTGGGCCAAATCTTAGCTTCCCAATTTGCAGTTGGAGCAATAATTAGATAAGGTTTGCTTCTTCCATTTAATAACCTGATACCTTCTTGATGAACATTCTCCTNCAACCATACTTTTGGTAATGGAGTTCTGTTTAATGGATTTAGTCTGGTTAAACCTTCTAACCTGTGTTCTATAATTTTTTTATTATAATTTAAAACAATTCTTTTTCTTGCCCTTATGAGCCATGAAACTGGAGTTTTACGTAAATCACATACTATATCCCAATATGTATTTTTTATTTCTTTCCACAATCNAAACCAATGATAACTATATTTTTTTTTTCTTAAAATTATAACCTTATCTACTAACGGTGATTCTTTATANATTATTGAACCCAAACCACCACATATAACNGTAGCCCTGGCGTTGTAGTGATTACAAATATCATCCAACAATCCAGTGGATAATACGCAATCACCTAGTCTAGTATTTCCTATAAAAAGTAGCNTTTTATTTTTCATTTAAATGAATGCCTGATATAACCTTGATAAACTCCATTGCTAATTTTTTTGCAGTCCTAGTGTTATTTTTTTTAGCTTCTGCNCTGGCTCTNTCGAAAGCATTNCTATCATCTAAAAANCTTATACTAAAATCTGCAAATGATTGNTCGTCATTAGACACAAATCCTGTCTTNCCATCTATTATTCTATAGGGTGCAACACCTTTGTTTCTGACAACTGCGGGCAATCCTAGTGCCTGTGATTCTGACAATGTAAATGCACCTACTTCACTATCATGAGAGGGNTACAAATGTACTCTCATATTTNTCATCTCTAAAACCATTTCTTTATCCATCAAAGGTTTTCTGATTATAATATTAAATTTTTCTTTATCTTCNATTTTTTTTATAATNGCATTATATCGTTCAGAAACATTTTTNCCTTCTATAAATTTACTCAAGATNTTTGAAAAAATATGCAATTCTGCCCATGGNAATTTAGTATGTATTTTATTATACCATACATCTAATAACCACTCTAATCCCATTAGTGGATGAGAGGTTACTAATGCTATAGGCGTTACAGAAGGTNCTAATTCANCTTGNTTTAAGTAATAATCAGGAATNGNNGGNGGAATCATGGCTGCATCAAGAGATTTGACTGCATCCGGNATGCTATCTAAGTGATTTTCTCCTTGATATACTAGTGTNGGGCGATGTTTCATTGTACTGGAAAAATACTGAGGTTGAACAAGTTTTAANCCCGATTTNGTAAGCCATAAAATTTTTTTTGTATTATTATCAATTAGATTGAAAAGAAGAGGGTCATTGTGAACTATCCAAACATCAGAATGTGTGGCTTTCATGTTTTTAATAGGATTCCAACTTACGCCATTTACCACNGTTGTACNTNCACAATTATTGAAAACACGAACTATATGCCCTATAGTAGNTAATGATTCAGCTAGGAGTATAAGAGACTTCTCAGAACCTCCTAGTGGATGATTATCTTTTGTAGACCCATCAAAAGTATAACCATCATCTAAAAANGTAACTAACATACTAAGGGTTTACGAATGTAAAAGAATTATTGCAAGCTTATAATTGTGAGATGAATAGAAAATGCAAAACCATAAACTATACAAAACCTTCCTTAAAGAAAGAGATATAATCCAAATTGCAGGTGAGGAAAAGTTTGAATTTTTACAAGGCCTTATAACTAACAATATATATACGCTTTCAGAAAAAAGAGTGATTTATGCTGCTTTACTGACTCCTCAGGGAAAATACTTATTTGACTTCATACTGTTTTTAAAAGGAAATAATAAGGAAAAAATTTTTTTCGACTGCGAAAAAAAACGTTCTGCTGAATTAATTAATCTTTTAAACATGTATAAATTAAGAAAAAAAATCAGTATATCAAGAGTAAACAGGGCAAAAGTATATGTTGTATTTGGAAAATTAACCCCTTCCTTCTTATCAAGCATTAAACTTAAAAATTCTACCGGGTTTGCAAAATTCAACGAGAATCAAGTAGCATTTTTAGATCCTAGAAATAAAAATCTTGGAATAAGAATCATCCTTTTTTCAAAAAACTTAACATCGAATATATTGGATATTCCTTCTGTATATAATGAGGAATGGAATTTTCATAGATTAAGTTTAGGTATTCCTGATGGATCCAATGATATGGATATAAATAAAAGCTTTTTAATTGAAAATAACATTGAATATATTAATGGGATAGACTTCAATAAAGGATGCTATTTGGGCCAAGAAAATACAGCTCGTCAAAAATATAGAGGAAAATTAAAGAAAAGACTTATGAAAGTAAAAATTCATGGGAATGCAGTACCCAAAGGAACCTCTATCACAAACAAAAATAAAATTGTAGGACTAATGCATTCTTCTAGTAAAGGTATTGGACTTGCTACTATTAAAATTAAAGAAGCAAAAAATGCAATTCTTCAAAAACATAGATTTTCTGCAGCGGATAGTTATTTAGAAGTAAAGGAAAAGCTTAAATAGTTTATTTTTTTTTCTTTATTACAGCTTGTGCAGCTGCAAGACGAGCTATAGGAACTCTATAAGGAGAACAAGATACATAATCTAATCCCAACTGATTAAAAAAGCTAATAGATTTTGGATCTCCCCCATGCTCTCCACAGATCCCTAACTTAATATTTTTATTAGAATCTGTTGCTTGTTTTTTTGAAATTGAAACTAATTCCCCTACCCCTTTAACGTCTATAGTCACAAAAGGATCATTTTGAATTATATTTAAATCTATGTAATCAGATAAAAATTTTCCACTATCGTCACGACTGATTCCAAGAGTTGTCTGGGTCAAGTCATTAGTCCCATAACTAAAAAAATCTACTTCAGAAGCGATTTTTCCTGAATTAATTGCAGCTCTTGGAAGTTCAATCATTGTGCCAAGTAGATATTTAGGAAGAACTCCATATTTTTCTTCTATCTGTTTTGCAACTATAATTATTTTATTTTTAATAAATTTAAGTTCAGCTGCACTTATGATCAAGGGAATCATGATTTCAGGCACTATGTTAATATTTTTTTCTTTATTAATTTCTATTACAGACTCAAATATGGCTTCCACCTGCATTTCATATATTTCAGGGTATGTTATTCCAAGCCTACACCCACGGTGACCTAACATCGGATTTTGTTCTTCTAACCTTTTAACCCTATTACTTATGTCATCCAAATTGATTTTTAGCTTTGCAGAAAGTTCTTCAAGTTCTTTATTGTCTTTTGGTAAAAATTCATGTAGTGGAGGATCAAGCAATCTTATAGTCACAGGAAGCATTCCCATAAGGTTAAATATTTGTTTAAAATCATTTTTTTGCATTGGTTTAATTTTATTTAGAGCAACTCGTCTTTCACTTTCCGTTTCAGAAAATATCATTTCACGAACAGCTAAAATTCTATCTTCATCAAAGAACATATGTTCTGTTCTACATAAACCAATACCCTCAGCACCAAAATCTAATGCAGTTTTTACATCCTTAGCAGTTTCAGCATTTGCTCTAATCTTTAGAATTCGTTTTTCATCTGCCCATTTCATCAGGCTTGAGAAATCTTCTGATAAATCTGGTATTACCGTTGGTATTTCCCCCAAAATTACTTCGCCACTTCCACCATCAATCGTTATGACATCATTATTCCTAACCACAAAATCATCTATTACAAATTCTTTTTTATCGTGATTTATTATAATATCNCCTGCTCCTACAACACAGGGTCTGCCCATTCCTCTTGCTACCACTGCAGCGTGACTCGTCATTCCTCCTCTGCTTGTTAAAATACCTTGAGCTGCATGCATTCCATGTATATCTTCAGGACTAGTCTCCATACGTACTAAAATTACTGGTTCTCCATTCTTAGACCTTTCTACCGCATCTTCAGAATCAAAAATCACTTTCCCAGAAGCTGCCCCTGGCGAAGCAGGCAATCCTTTAGNTATAACTTTTTTCTCTATTTTGTTATCTAAAGTAGGATGTAAGAGTTGATCTAAACCTAGAGGATTAATTCTACATAACGCCTCATTTTTATTTATTAATCCTTCCTTTTCCATTTCTATTGCAATTCTTACTGCTGCTGAAGTTGTCCTTTTGCCTGCTCTAGTCTGTAAAATCCACAATTTATTTTTTTGAACAGTAAATTCAATATCTTGCATATCTAAATAGTGCTTTTCTAATTTATCAAAAATTTCTACTAATTCCTGGAAAATAACTGGCATATTTTCTTCAAGAGATAACGCTTTTATACCCTGTTTATCTCTTTCTTGTTTTGTTAAATTCTGGGGAGTTCTTANTCCGGCCACTACGTCTTCTCCTTGCGCATTAATAAGATATTCACCATAGTAAATATTTTCTCCTGTTGAAGGACTACGAGTAAATGCAACACCAGTACAGCAATCCTTTCCCATATTNCCAAAAACCATAGACTGAACATTTACTGCAGTTCCCCACGATTCTGAAATATTNTGAAGACTCCTATAGGTCTTTGCTCTTTGATTCATCCATGAATTAAATACTGCCCCAATCGCTCCCCATAATTGATCCAATGGATTTTGAGGAAATTCTTTACCTGTGAAATCTTTAACAAGTTCTTTAAATAANATTATAACCTTTTGCCACGACTCTGAAGATACTTCNGTATCTGAATATATTCCTGAAACACGCTTTTCTTCTTCTAAAATATCCTCAAATTCTCCAGAATCTATCCCTAATACCACATCCCCATACATTTGAATAAAACGCCTATAACTGTCAAAAGAAAATCTCTTATCTCCACTAGTTTTGGACAATGAAATAACTGTTTTATCGTTTAATCCCAAATTCAGAACAGTATCCATCATCCCAGGCATAGAAGCTCGAGCACCAGATCTAACTGATAATAAAAGAGGAGAATTATTGTCTCCAAACTTCATATTCGTGATTTCTTCAATCCTTACTAGGGCTTTTTTGACTTGAGATTTCAGGTCTATTGGGTAAATTTGTTTGTTTTCATAAAAATAATTACATACCTCGGTCGTAATTGTAAAACCAGGAGGAACAGGAATGCCAATGTTATTCATTTCAGCTAAATTAGAACCTTTTCCACCTAATAGATTTTTAAGCTCTGAGTTTCCTTCAGCACTCCCTGCTCCAAAACTGTAAACCCACTTATTCATGCTATTAAACCTTTTAGTATATTTTTTTGAAAAGAATTATTTACTTTCATTTCCTGTATCTATAAGAGAGAAGTCAGCATACTCTGCAAAAGAATTTCTAATTAATGATAATAAATTCAACCTATTAGTTTTTATATCTAAATCTTTCTCATTAACTAAAACATTATTAAAAAAATTATCTAATTGTATTTTTATATCTTGAAAATACTTTAAAGCTTTCTCGTATTGTTCAGCTTGAATCGCATTTTCAATTAAAGTAGAGTTTTTTAAACAAGCGTCGTACAACTCTTTTTCCTCAAAAGACTTAAACAAAGATTTTTTAACTTGACCATTATAAGTAATGCCTACTTTTTTCTCCTCTAAGTACAAAATCCTTCTAACTCTTTTTAAGATTGAGATAAGTTTTAATCCTTCTTCAGTCGAAAGAAATTTGTTCAAATTTACTATCTTCTGAAATGAATTGTATAAGTCGTAGTTTTTTTCGATACTTAAAACCGATTCTATTCGATCTTGCGGTATATTTTTTTCTNGTAAATAAAATTTGAAACGCTCATAAATAAAATCTATTNCCAAAGAACAAATTAATGAATTTTTATATTTCAGCTTAAACTTCTGGGATCCATAGCTTTTAATTGAATCTTCTATAACTGTTTTTAAAGATAACCTAATCTTTTTTTCAACAGTTATCCTTATTATTCCAAGACAAGCTCTTCTAATACCAAAAGGATCTTTCGAACCACTAGGTTTTAAGCCCATAGACAAGAAACCTACCAAACTATCCATTTTATCTGCAAATGATACCAAAGCTGATTCTGGAATGGAAGGGCAATTATCTGATGGTCCTACAGGAGAGTAATGTTCTTTAATAGAGGTTACTACATCTACAGGAAACTCCTCCAGTTCAGCATATATACTTCCTATTATACCTTGTANTTCAGGCATTTCATAAACTACCTCAGTGCATAAATCNNCCTTTNCCANCTTCGCAGATTTGAGTGCNNTGTTAACATTNGCACCAAAATTACTNGAAAAATTTTTACAAATAAAAGANAACCTTTCNACTTTTTGTTGCATAGAACCCAGATCACTATGAAAAATAATATTCTTAAGCTCATCTATATAAGTAGTGAGTCCTTTTCTTAAATCATTTTCATAAAAGAACTGTGCATCTGAGAGTCTGGCTTTTATAACCCTTGAATTCCCTTCAATGACCTCCGAACCCTTATTAATTTTAATATTTGCCACAGCTAAGAACATCGGGCTTAAAGAACCGTTAAGTTTATAGAGTGGAAAATATTTCTGTTGTTTTACCATGGTAAATTCTAAAATTTCTCTCGGTAGTTTTAAATAGCTATCATCAAACTTACCTAAAAAAACGTAAGGATATTCTACTAAATTTGCTACTTCTTTGACCAAGTTTAAATCAGGTTTAAACAATAGTTTNTTTTTNTTCGCTATAGAATTTCCTTCTCTCAAAATATTTGATTCTCTTTCATTAGCTTTTATCAAAACATTTGAACCATTGAGTTTTGTTAAATAATCTTTTCTTGAACGGATAGTAATTACTTTTTTAGACATAAACCTATGTCCGAAAGTCTTATTTCCAGTAGTAATATTTTCTATATTAAATTTAATAGGAAAACCATTAAAAACACAGAGTATATTATGCAAAGGTCTAATCCATTTTATATCTCCCTCTCCCCATCTCATAGATTTTTTCCATGGAAAGTTTTGTATGATGTTTTTTATAGATTTTTCAATAATAACGCTAGATTTCAGTCCTTTTTTATTAAGATTAAAAAAATAAAATTTCCCATTTGAAGTATTTTGAATGCTTAAATCATTTTTATGTACACTTAAATTATTTGCAAAACCTTCTATAGCTTTTCTATTTGATCCTAATCTAGGTCCTCTTTTCTCATAAGATATATCCAACGTCTTTAGCTGAACCCCAGAAAAAATTATTGATAATCTCATAGGAGACCAAAAATACTCAGACTTTTGGTAGTTTAAATTTGCTTCTTTAAAGTCCTTAGTAATCATCCTTTCTAAATGACCTGCTGCCCATTCTTGAAGATCTGCAGGTATTTCTTCAGAATAGAACTCAATAATTAATTCAGGCATAATTATTTCTCTTCTAAATTAGTAAGATATAATTCAGCACAAGATTTAACCATGTTTCTCACTCGACCAATATAAGCAGCACGTTCATTTACTCCAATTACTCCACGTGCATCTAATAAATTAAATACATGGCTTGCTTTTACACTCTGCTCATAAGCAGGCAGCAATAAATTTTCCTTAATTAACATTTTGCAGGTAACTTCAAATTCAGAGAAATTGTTGATTAGAGTATTATATGGAACTTTTTCAAAATTATATTTAGACTGTTCTTTTTCATTTTTCAGAAATATATCACCATATTTTACACCTTCTTTATTCCAAACTAAGTCATAAACGTTATCCACTCCTTGAATATACATAGCCAATCTTTCTAAACCATAGGTTATTTCTCCAGTAACAGGTTTGCAATCTAAGCCTCCCATTTGTTGGAAATAAGTGAATTGAGAAATTTCCATTCCATTACACCACACTTCCCAACCAAGTCCCCAAGCACCGAGGGTTGGACTTTCCCAGTCATCTTCTATGAATCTTATATCATTCTTAATCAAGCTTATTCCAAGAAAATCTATGCTTTCTAAATATAGATCTTGAATATTATTAGGAGATGGTTTTAATACAGTTTGAAATTGATAATAATGCTGCAGCCTATTGGGATTAGCACCATAACGTCCATCAGTAGGACGCCTACAGGGCTGGACATAGGCTGCTTTCCAAGGATTAGGACCTAAAGCTTTAAACACAGTTCCTGTGTGGAATGTTCCCGCCCCTACTTCCATATCAAGAGGCTGGAGAATAACACATTTTTTTTCAGACCAAAAAATCTGTAATTTTATAATTAACTCCTGAAAAGAATTTTCCATAGACATAAGGATTTCCTTTTGTTTACTCTGACATACAAATTGTGCAAGAAGAACCAGAAGAAAAATAATTTCCACATTTTGGACATTTGACTAAATCTTCAACTTCATCTTTTTGAAACTTACTTGAATCTCCAGCAGATTCTCTTTTGGGCTTTTTTTTCCTATCTTTTGAAAGATGATTCTGCCTTTCAATAAACTTAAAACCATACCAAACTAACAAAATTATAAGAAAAAAAACTAGTAACTTGGGTATACTAAACATATCTTCCTCATTCTATACTAATATAAAAATTATAAACCAAATCTCGCAAAAGCAATTCTTTCTTCAATCTCCTCAATTAACTTATGATAAATTGAACCTGATAATCCTAACCTTTGAGTTAATTTTTTCCTACCAGTTACTTCCTTAAAAACCACATCATCTCCTATACGCTCTTTTAATACTGTTCTAAGTTCACCTATTGAATCTGCTAACCCCAATTCGCATGCTTTAGACCCAGAAAATATCTTTGCTTCAAAAATACCTTCCTTCTCTATATCTGTTTTTTTAATTTTTTTACCTCTTCTGAAAGTTACCCATTCTTTAAATTGTTTATGAATTTCATCTTGCATATCAGTAATAATGTCTACATCATCGGTGTTCTCTGGCTGAAATGGATCCAACATACCTTTGTTTTTTCCTTTAGAATACACTCTTCTCTCAATACCTAGTTTCTTAATTATTTCCACGAATCCAAAACCCGCAGATATAACTCCTATTGATCCTAAAATTGAAGAAGGCATAACATATATTTTATCAGCTGAACAAGCCAACCAGTAACCTCCAGATGCTGCTATATCTTCTATAAAAGAGTATACAGGAACATCGTGTTTTTTAGATAACTGTATTATCCGTTCTGAGATTAACGAACACTGAACCGGTGAACCTCCTGGAGAATTAATTATCAAAGCAACCCCTGCAACTCTTTTTCCAGAAAAAGCTCTGGCAAGAGGTTTTTCAAGGCTTTCAAGTGAGATGTTTGAAGAACCTGGAAATCTTGAGGCACTAGCTATTACTCCATGCATTCTAATAATATTAACCAATGGACTTTTCTTAAAAAATAATTTTTTTATAAACTGCATAAGTCAACCTCTCAACTAATTATTAACTCATTTGTACTAAATCTCTGTTTAAAAGTACATCGTTACAAGCATCAGTATAACTTCCATTATTATTATGCAATATCATACCAGGTAAAATTTTAGCTTTAGTTTTAACATCTTTTTTTGCTTGGATAAGAAATAATTTAGATTCTATACCAGCTTTTGGCCACAAGGGATATATTCTTATATCCCCCCAATGAGGATTTAATATTGCTAAAACTCTATCAATTGACTCTGTTCTAAAAATAAAGTTTAAAGATCCTTTAGGCATCAGTTTTTTATAAGCTATGTTAACCCAGTCTTCTAGAAAACTTTTAGATTCATATCTTGCCGCAGAAATTTCAGTATTTTTTGAAGGATTAACACTTTTCTCAGAAAAATAAGGAGGATTCATAACAACTTGATCAAAATAATTATTATGTAATATTTGAAATTCTTTCCCTACAACATCTAAGCACAAAAATTTTATATTGTTTTCAGAAAGTCTATTCATATCAACATTTTTATTTGCAATATTCACTAATTCAATATTATTTTCTATTCCTAATATTTCTACATCTGGAATTCTTTTTGCTATGCATACTGATATTACTCCTGAACCAGAACCAAGTTCAAGACAGCAAGAACAATTGCTAATNGANGAAGCTAATAANATAGAATCTATGCCTACCCTAAAACCTTTTTTTGGTTGTAAAATTGAAATGTATCCACCTAATATTTTATTAGTACTAAGATCCTGCGAAAATTCTCTCAATCATCACCTTTAATATTTTTAAGTATTATTTTTGTTTTTTTATATATATGTCTATTAATCTGTCTATAAGATATAGTAGTAAATTTGAAGATATATTAAGCAAGAAAAAATTAAACATCAACTAAGGAACAAAATTGCAAACATTGTTGACAAAAGCCAATTACGATTTTGATACTATAAAAGAATTTTTGCGAGATGATTTAACAAAAGTCAATCAAATCGTATCTAAAGAGCTTAAAACTGAAGTCTCACTTATTAATGATCTATCTGAACATATCATATCTTCAGGAGGAAAAAAAATAAGACCAATAATTACACTCATCTCAAGCCATGTATGTGATTATAATGATGATAATAAACATATAGCACTCGCTGCAGCTGTAGAATTCATACATACAGCTACTCTTCTACATGACGACGTAATAGATGAAAGCAAAATGAGACGAGGCGAAGCAACTGCTAATGATTTGTTTGGAAATAAAGCCAGTGTTTTAGTTGGA
>PAWH01000025.1 GCA_002714055.1 Candidatus Pelagibacterales bacterium
TGAAATTGAAACTATTGAAAAAATAAAAGATATAATTAAGGCAGAACTAAAATTAAGATCTGATGTCGAAATAGTTTCAGCCGGAACTATTCCCAATGATGGAATCGTAATTGAAGACAAAAGAACTTATGAATAGATAATTTGGGGCGAAATTGACAAATATTCCACTAATCGAGACTAATGCACTAAGTTTTGAAAGAGGTGGTAGAGAAATTGCTTCGAATATTAGTATTGTGCTTAACAAAGGTGAGGCAATTTTTGTTAAGGGAAAGAATGGTTCAGGAAAAACTACTTTTTTAAGGTGTTTAGTAGGGTTTGTACCAATTAGTTCTGGTAGCATACTTTGGTGGGGAAAAAAAACTTTCCCGTTTTTATATAAAAAAGGCCCTATAGTTGCGTGGCTAGGCCATTTGAATGCATTAAAATCAGTTATGTCAGTTAAAGATAATTTAAATTTTTATGCAGATATTTGGAGGGTGGAGCGTAAAATTGTTAATAATGCTATAGAGCTATTGTCATTTGAGCAATACTTAGATTTTCCAGTATCGTGGTTATCCGCAGGAGAAAAAAGAAGATTAAGCATAATCAGGCTGATGTTTTGTCCTGCTAAAGTTTGGTTATTAGATGAACCATCTTCTTTTTTAGATGAGTTTAATAGAGAACAATTAAAGAAAATAATGCGAAATCATGTTGATTCAGAAGGATCAATAATTTGTTCTACTCATGATGATATAAATATTTCTAATTCAAAAACACTTATTTTGGGCTAGATAAAAAACAGGAAAATTTTTTGAATATATTTTTAAAACTAATTTTAAGAGATTTAAAGTCTATATTCTCTGGAGGCAGTGATGCAGGGGCTGCTTTATTTTTTTATTTATTAGCAATTATAATGTTTCCTCTGAGTTTTGGTTCAGATTCGGTACTTTTGGCAAAAATTTCAGGTGGGGTAATATGGATGGCTGCATTATTTTCTTCAATGCTCTCATTAGACAGGCTTTTTAGATCAGATTATGAGGATGGATCATTAGAGCAGTTAGTATTATCTGGAATATCTTTAGAATTTGTAGTAATAACGAAGTGTTTGTCACATTGGTTAACTAATGGTCTTCCTTTGGTAATTCTTTCTCCTATTTTATCTATTATAATTGGTCTAAATATAGAATACTGCTGGATACTAGTTATAGCTTTATTTTTAGGCACTCCATCTCTTACATTAATTGGGGCAGTACCTGCTGCGCTTTCTTGTACTGTAGGTAAAGGGGGAGTAATAATTACTATGGTAGTGTTACCTTTGATGTTGCCAGTACTTATATTAGGATCTGGAGCTGTAATTTCAGAAGTTAGTGGTTTAGGGGGGGTAGGACACCTTTATGCTTTGGCAGCAATTTTTCCNATTAGTGCNGTGATTGTTCCNTTTCTAGCTTCTAAGGCAATAAGATTAGGTTGGGAATAAATTTAGGCAAATATCATGACAGGAATAATAAATTATNTAGCAAATCCAGGNCGNTTTAGGNGAGTATCTCAAAAAATATACCCTTGGTCANTAGGTNCNACGGTATTATTTTTGCTATTAGGTCTTTGGTTTGCATTATATAACTCGCCTCCTGATTATCAACAGGGTGAAACTGTTAGAATAATGTACATACATGTTCCCGCAGCATGGATGTCTCTATTTATTTATTCTACTATGGTTTTGTTGAGTATTTTCTCTCTTGTTTGGAGACATCCGCTGGCAGACCTATTATGTAAGTCAAGTGCTCCAATAGGAGCAAGTTTTACATTAATTGCATTGGTGACAGGATCTATATGGGGCAAGCCTACTTGGGGCACATGGTGGGTATGGGATGCTCGTTTAACTTCAGTTTTCATTTTATTCTTAATTTATATGGGGCATATTGGACTCGTAAGATCTATAGAGGATCATACTAAGAGTGCAAAAGCTGCAGCTATATTAACCCTTATAGGTGCTATCAATATTCCAATTATAAAGTTTTCGGTGGATTGGTGGAACACACTTCATCAGCCTGCTAGTATTATTAGAGTTGATGGTCCAACTATACATTCTTCAATGTTGGTGCCTTTAATATTAATGGCTATTTCCTTTATGAGTTTTTATTTTTCATTTGTTTTATTAAATACTCAGACTGAACTATATAAGAGAAGGCTAAAAGCAATTTTTGTAAAAAGTTTAATAGAAGGAAAAAAATAATTTTTTAATTATGGAACTTAATATGGAAAGTCATTTGTTATATGTAGCCTCAGCTTATTTTTTCGCGGCTTTAGTTTTATTTCTTTTTTCAGTGAATAGTTATTTTTCCAATATCAGAATTAAGAGTAAACTTAATAAAGTAGATAAAGATTTGTCTGAAAAGTTATAATGAATATTGCTCAAATCAAAAGAAGAAGAAGATTTTTATTTTTACTTTTAGGCATCTTTGCATTCTCATTATCAGGTACCTTAGTTTTATTAGCAAGTAGAGATTCATTGGTATATTTTTATACTCCTACGGAACTTTTAAAAATTAATAACGTTGAAGGGAAACTTATCAGAATAGGAGGATTAGTAGAGATTGGTACTTTAAAAAGAAAAGGAGACTTNACAATAAATTTTATAGTAGATGATGGACAGAATAAGATAGAAGTAGAATACATTGGAATTTTGCCAGATTTATTTCGAGAAGGTCAAGGAGTAATATGCGAAGGAAAAATTTTAGGAGACAATGTTTTTTTAGCATCTAAAATATTAGCTAAACATGATGAAAACTATATGCCCCCAGAAGTAGCAGAGGCGCTTAAAAAATCTGGGAAATGGAGAGAGGGAGAAAAGTTTAAGTGATAATAGAACTCGGCCATTTTTGTTTGGCTCTAGCCTTATCTGTTGCAATTCTGCAGTTTATATTACCTATCATAGGTATACGATTGAAATCTAATAGATGTTTAAATACATCAATTTATTCTTCTTACATATTTTTTTTCTTAGTACTTTTATCTTTTTCNGCTCTTGCCTGGGCCTATATATCATCAGATTTTTCCTTAATGTTNGTGGCACAAAATTCTCATTCTCAAAAACCTTTAATATACAAAATTACTGGCGTTTGGGGAAATCACGAGGGCTCTCTTATGCTTTGGATTTTAGTTTTATCTATATACAGTATGGCTTTGTCTCTACTTGGGAAAAAACTACCCTTAAGGATCAAATCTATAGTTTTATCGGTTCAAGGCTTAATTGCAGNTGCCTTTACCAGTTTTATTTTGATGACATCAAATCCATTTTTAAGGTTGCTACCTCCGAGATTGGAAGGGGAAGGTTTTAATCCCATTTTACAAGATATTGGTTTGGCTATTCATCCTCCCTTTTTATATTTAGGCTATGTAGGTTTATCAATTACATTCTCATTTGCTATAGCTGCATTAATTTTAAAACAAGTTGATTCCATTTGGATTAAATGGGTAAGACCATGGGCNATGATGTCNTGGATCTTCTTGACTATAGGAATAGCGCTCGGGTCTTGGTGGGCTTATAGAGAGCTAGGCTGGGGTGGTTGGTGGTTTTGGGATCCTGTAGAAAATGCCTCATTTATGCCCTGGCTAGCTACGACGGCCCTAATACACTCCTCAATAGTAGCCGAAAAAAGAAATACCTTAAAAGCTTGGACAATTTTATTGGCCTTAATAGCTTTTTCTTTAAGTTTATTGGGAACATTTATAGTTAGGTCTGGAGTATTGGTTTCAGTTCATGCTTTTGCTTCTGATCCTTCTCGAGGTATTTATATTTTATTGATGTTGATACTATTTACTGGAGGAAGCTTAGGACTTTTTGCGGTGAATGCGCCAAAACTTAGATCAGGAAGCATGTTTAGCCCTATAAGTAGAGAGGGGGCCATAGTAATAAACAACATTATATTTTCTTCTGCTGCCGCTACTGTTTTACTAGGAACATTATATCCTATATTTGTTGATGCTCTAACTTCTAGTAAAGTATCTGTGGGGGCGCCTTATTTTGAATCAGTTTTTATTCCTTTAATGGTTCCTGCTATATTATTATGCGGATTTAGTCCTATGCTTACTTGGAAGAAAGGAGTGTTAGATAATGTTTATGAACGCATCATTTTTATTTTTATTTTTAGCGTTTTAGCTACTTCTTTTCTCGTATATTTAAAAGGTGGTGCCGCAATAACATTTCTCGGAATATTTTTAGGTAGCTGGCTTTTTATTGGAACAATTTATGATTTTGCGGAAAGAACCTTGAGGGGCAAATCATTAAAATCTGTTATTCAAAGAATTAATAACTACCCTAGATCAGCTTACGGAATGAGCCTTGCCCATATAGGAGTGGCTATATTTATTATAGGAGCTACTGTTTCCAGTGCATGGAGAACAGAGATAGAAACCTCCATGGAAATAGGAGAGGAAGTTTTTATAGAAAATAAAAAATTAATTTTTCAGTCAATTAAAAACAATCAAGGCCCTAATTGGGAAGCAGAGGTAGCTTATTTTAAAGTTTTAGATAATAATAAAAATGTTTCATTCTTGTATCCTGAAAGAAGGTTTTATTTTGCTTCGCAAATGAATACTACTGAACCTGCTATTCTTTCGAAACTGTTCTATGACCTCTACATAGTACTGGGTGAACGTAAATCTAAAAATGAAAAGTTTATTTTTAGAATATACTATTCTCCATTATTAAATTTTATTTGGATAGGGATAGGTTTTATGGCATTTGGTGGTATTATTTCTTTATTTGATAAAAAACACAGGATAATTTATAGGCAAATAAAACAAAACAAAAAAAAGAATGCTTAAATAGTGAGAAATTATTATTATTATATTCCTTTAATCTGCTTCCTATTATTAGTATTGTTTTTCGGTAGGCAGCTTTTCTTGAATGAGGATCCATCAAATTTACCTTCTGTATTGGTTGATGAAGAGTTTCCAGTATTAGAGTTTGCTCAACTAGAAAAATATAATCTCTTATCAACGTCAGATATATTATCATATGACAGGCCTTCTTTGGTTAATGTTTGGGCTAGTTGGTGTGCTCCATGTAAAGTAGAACACGCAAATCTTATGGTATTAAAAATGGATTATGAAATTAGAATATATGGAATAAATTATAAAGATGATATTCAAGAAGCAAATAAAATGTTGGTAAAAAAAGGTAACCCTTTTTATTCTATTGGAGTAGATAGTACAGGAAGAGAATCCATAAACCTAGGAGTTTATGGTATTCCAGAAACGTTTATTTTGGATAGTGAGGGTCAGATAAGATATCGGCATGTTGGTCCTATATTGGAGTTTGACTTAAGGGAAACCATTCTTCCTATATTAACTAAATTGGAAAAAGAAAGATAAATGCCAAAATATATAATTATTTTAATCATATGCTCAATATTTACTAGTGATTTATATGCTCAGAACAATCAAAATTTTAAGAATGATGCTTTTATAGCGGAGAAAGCTAAGGATTTATATAAAGAACTTAGGTGTTTAGTATGTCAAAACCAATCATTGTCAGAATCAGATGCTCCTCTAGCAATAGACCTCCGGGCGCTAATCAGAGAAAAACTTGAACAAGGTAAAACCAAGAAAGAGGTAATAAAATATTTAGTAGACCGTTACGGAGAATTTATTCTGCTCAAACCAGCTTTATCGTTACAGAATCTGATTTTGTGGGTTGGCCCATTAATATTTTTGCTTATAGGACTAATTTTTGCTTATAAGTTTTACTCTGGTTTAAATAAGGATACTAATAAAAATAATAGATTAAGTGAAAAAGAGAAAAAAGAGGTTTATAAAACGTTGAGTCGAAGGANAAAATAATGGGCTTATTTTACTTAATTGTTGTTTTGATTTTAGCAGNATTAACATTCATATATTTTTTTATAATAAAATATAAACCCNCTCANGTGAGTATTACAGATGGCAATCTAAAACTATATAAACAACAAATTTTAGATTTTAAAAAAGATCATTCTATGGGTTATGTGAATGTTNATGAATTTCAAAATATTAATGATGAGTTATCTAGACGTATATTAAAACTGAATTTCTCAAGTGCGGAAGAAGAATTTAATGAAGATAAAAATTTTATTNTTTTTTATAGGTTAATCATACCTATTGTTTTAGCGTTNGCTATTATAATATATGGCATAAATGGCAAACCAAATATGCCAGATTTTTCTGCTTCCTCTAGGATTGATAATACTATACCAGAAATTTACTGGGAGCTTACCTTAAGTGATATAGAAAANAAAATTAATAAGTTTCCAGAAGATATTGAATCTTATTTAAACAAAGCTGGTATTTTGTCTACTTTAGGAAGAGAGCAAGAATCCTTTAAGGTATGGGAAAAAATAATATTATTATCTGGAGATAATATAGATCCTAAAAATTTATTGAATTATGGTGAGTTTATAGTAAATCAAAATATTAAGCAAAAATCAGAGTATATAATATCTGAGAAGGCTTTTAAAGTATTTCAAAAAGTGTCTTACTTGACTCCAGTTAATACTGAAGTTGGAGCTTTATCTAGATATTATTTAAGTATAGCAGTGTTAGAAAAAGGGGATATGGAAAAAGCTTATGCANTATGGCAGGAGATTAAAGAAAAAGCTCCAAAAGAAGNGGATTGGAGAGAAAGCATTTTATTACAAATTGNTAAGTTGGAGGAAAAATACTCTATAAGTAAGAACAAACAAATTCTAGCAATGGTAGATAAATTAGAAAAAAGGTTGTTAGATAANAATAGTAAAGAGATAGGTGATTGGAAAAAATTAGGTAAATCTAGTTTAGTGCTAGGCCAATTAGAGAGAGCGGAGAAAGCGTATAGAAAAGCTTTTGAGCTCAATAGTGATGATTTGGAATCTATCATTGGTTTGGCTGAATCTAGATTGTTTCAAAATGATAAAAATAAAAATATAGATGTTGAGACATTAGATTTATTTAAAAAAATCCATACTATCAACAAAGATTACCCTCTTGCATTATGGGTTTTATCAGAAGATGAAATTTCTAAGGGTAATAAGCAAGAGGCTGTCATCTTATTAAAGAAGTTGCTCGCAAATCTAACTCAAGGAGATGAGGAATATATTTTTATTTTTAATAAAATAGAAGAATTGGAAAATTAGAAAATAATATTATGAGTACTTTAAAAAAAATATCAATAGTTATACCCATTTATAATGAAAGTGAAAATATAATAGTTTTACTTAAAGAGCTTTTAAAAATTTTAGATACAATCTCAGGAGGAGAAATCATTATAGTTGACGATTGTTCAACTGATAATGGTGCAGAATTAGTTTTAAAATATGCTGAATATAGAGAAAATATAATTTTGCTTGCACATGCAAAACGTCTAGGTCAAAGCGCCTGTTTATTAACAGCTATAAAGCNTTCTAAGCATAATATTATAATTACTCTAGATGGAGATGGTCAAAATGATCCAGAAGATATAAAAAATATGCTTAAAATATGGGAAAAAGAATANAAAAATAGTGAGTTTTTGTTATTGATAGGTAATAGGATAAGGAGAAAAGACACTTTTTCTAAAAAACTAGCTTCGAGACTAGCTCTATACATAAGAAAAATAATTTTAAAGGATAATACGCCTGATACAGGATGTGGAATAAAAATTTTTAGTAAAAGTACATTTTTAAGTTTGCCCTACTTTGACCATATACATCGTTTTTTGCCGGCGTTAGTAAATAGGCAAGGAGGAAGAGTTATTTCTACACCTGTGTCACATAGGGCAAGAGTTGGAGGTAAATCTAAATATTCCAATTGGCTAAGATTTAGAGTTGGTATTTTGGATTTATGGGGAGTTTTTTGGTTAATTAGAAGGTCGCCATTTCCAATAAAACTTATAGATAAAAATATAATTAAAAATAATCAAGAAAAGGAATAAAATATGGATAAAACTACGATATGGTTAATAATTGGATTTATGGGTCAGATGTTTTTTTCAGCCCGATTTTTTCTACAGTGGATACATTCAGAAATAAAGAAAAGGAGTGTAATTCCTTTGGGGTTTTGGTATTTTTCTCTTTTAGGTGGAGCAACCTTATTGGCTTATGCAATATACAGAGAAGATCCAGTGTTCATTGTAGGGCAAGGAGCTGGCTTAATAATTTATTCAAGAAATTTGATTCTTATAAAGAAGCGTAATTCAGAGGAAAAAGAGATCATATAAAATGCAAATAAAAGAACTTAGTTGGTTGCCTTCTCTTTTATTAATAATTTTATCGATTTTTATATTTAGAGTTTTTTCCTGGAATTTGGCTAATATNNANTTNGCTTTTGATGAGGCTCAATATTGGACTTGGTCTTTGGCTATAGATTGGGGTTATTATTCNAAACCNCCCNTCTTGGCCTGGTTAATTGCCTTAAATTCGAGTATATGTGGAATTTCAGAAACATGTCTAAGAATTAGTTCTCCGTTTTTATATTCTTTGTCTACTTTATTTATATCTTCTGCAGCTTTTGTTTTATGTGAGAGTAATACAAGAAATAGANCAGCCATCCTGGCAGGAATTCTTTGGATATTAATTCCAGGTATAAGTCTTTCCTCAGCTTTGCTAAGTACAGATGTTCCAATGCTTTTTTTCTCTAGTGTGGTTATTTGGTCGTTTGTTTGTTTTTTTTATAATAAAACGAATACCTACGATTATTTTTATTTAACAGCCTTAACAATCTCTGTNGCTTTAGGTTTTCTATCAAAATACGCAATACTATTTTTATTGCTAGGTTTTGTCTTATTTTTTTTCTTCAACGCAAATTTTAGAATACAATTTAAAAATAAGTTATCTAGTAAAAAACTAATTATATTTACNGTATTTTTATTCATTTTGGTTTTNCCACATATATGGTGGAATATTAAAAATGGGTTTATAACTCTTCAGCATACTATGGCTAATGTTAATGTAGATGCTGAAAATTATAATTTTTACAATGTATTAATATTTTTTGTTGAGCAGTTTGCAGTTTTTGGTCCAATAAATTTTTTATTATTCCTGTTTATAATATNTAATTATAAAAANCTTTCAGAAAAAGANAAAATGCTTTCTTTTTTAGCTTTGATACCGATAGTAATAATACTAANTCAAGCATTCATTTCAAGAGCTCATGCTAACTGGGCAGCTGTTTCTTACATTCCTGCTAGCATATTGGTAGCGTTATATATAGATAAAATTTGGAATAACAACGGAAAAATAATGTATTATTTTACCACGATATTTTCTTTAGTAGTTCTTATAGTTTTACCTTTTTTTGCTTACTATAATTTTAAATTGGACCCATTCAAAAGAATGAGAGGATGGGAAAATTTAGGAGAACAAATATCAGATATATATTCTCAGTACCCAAGTGCTGTTTTAGTGACAGATGATAGNAAGGTGNTAGCAGAATCTATATACTATATGAGAGATAGACCCCACAAGTGGGTTAGATGGAATGCAGATGGAATAATTCATGATCATTATGAATTTGTTACCAAGCATGAAGATCTAAAAAACGAAANAGGAATTATGGTTTCTGTAGAANCTAATAATCANCATTTTATTAAGTTTTTTTCAGACGTTAAGTATTTGGGGANGGTTANAAGGGTNATAGGAANAGAAAATAAAAAAGAATATAAGATCTGGTTACTAAAAGGATATTTTAGTGATTAACTTTTTTCCAGTTCTGTATCCCAATAAATATAATCCTGCCAGCTCTTGTGTAGATAATTAGGAGGAAAAGTTTTTCCAATTACTTTCAATTGTGAGTTGGTAGGCTCATAAGGATTAATAATAGGTGTCATCTTAGCTTTTGAGGTATATAAATCGCTTTTCTTTAGATTGCACNTTGAACAAGCTGCTACTACATTTTCCCAACAGGTGAGTCCGCCCTTTGACTTAGGTATTACATGATCAAAGGTNAAATCAGAAGTTTTAAAATTTAAANTNCAATATTGGCATTGGAAACGATCCCTTAGAAAAAGGTTAAACCTTGTAAAAGCAGGCTTTTTAGATAAGTTTATATATTTCTTGAGCGATACTACACTAGGTAATTTCATTGAGAATGATGCTGCGTTAACTTCGTGCTCGTACTCAGCTATAATATTTACTCTTTCAAGAAATACGGCTTTTATAGAATCTTGCCAACTCCATAAGGATAAAGGGAAATAACTAAGCGGATGATAATCAGCATTTAATACTAGACTCGGATAATTGTGAGATGATAACAAATTTTTCCCCTTCAAAATTTATATGTATAGGATAAATAGTATAAAAAAAATACACAATATAAATAATTTTATTTAATTTTGCACTTTTTTATGAATTCTATTCCCTTACTTATCCCAATTTTATCAATACTATGCCCTACTCCTACACACTTAAAGGTAGTCACATTAGCTCCGAGGTCAATTAGTTTATTTTTTGCGCTAATCATATTATGAATTGGGATAACTTCATCAATATCACCATGTATCAAAATTATGTTAGGTTTATAAGACAAAGTTTTTGAAGCATTAATGAATGATCCGGAGTAACAAACCAAACCTCCAACTTGTCTTTTGGTCCCTACTTCCAAAGCCATCATGGAACCTTGACTGAAACCTACTAAAAAGGTGTTATGATCACTTACAGCAAACTTATCTTGCCAATGATCCAAGAAAATGTTTATAAAATTGGAAGCATTTTTGGCTTTTTGAGGAGTTTTTGACCTATCCATAGAACCGTCAGGAAGGAAGTCTAAACCGAACCACTGCCTTCCTCCAAAGGGATTCTGTGGACATTCTTCGGGTCCATTAGGGCTAAGGAATAAAGTATCAGAGAATTCATTAGAAAAAAATGGTGATAATTGTATAAGGTCATCTCCATTTGACCCCCAACCGTGTAGAAAAACTATTAATTGTCTAACAGTTCCGCTTTTGGGAGTTACATTTGGTCCGTTAATTAAAATATTATCTTTCATTTATATATATATAATATATATAAATCACTTATTCTAGTTTCAGAAAAAATAATTATGTTGTGTACAAAATATAATCTAGTTAAGAATTTTTATTATGAATTATAACTTTTATTCGAATAATACTCGATTTGCACCTAGCCCTAGTGGATATTTGCACCTAGGTCATATTTTTTCTGCATTGTTTGCTTATGAGTCTTCAAAGGTATTAGGTGGAGAATTAATTGTTAGAATAGAGGATATAGATAAACAGAGATCTCGCAGTGATTTTGAAAAATCCATATTTCAAGATTTAGATTGGATAGGGATAAAATATAGAAAAAATATTAGAAGACAGTCAGAAGAAATGTCAGATTATAAAGCCGCAATTGAAGAATTAAATAGGTTAAATCTTATTTATCCCTGTTTTTGTACGCGTTCTGAAATACAAGCAGAAATATTAAGAGCAGAAAATGCGCCGCATGGGATTAACCATACAATATATCCTGGTACTTGTAGAAGGCTTTCGGTAAAAGATAGAGAAAATAAAATAAAAACTAATAAAAATTATGCATGGAGATTAGATGTAAGAGCAGCAGCAAAAAAAATAGGTAAACTATTTTGGCAAGATATCAGATTGGGGAACCATGAAGTTCCGGTTGGGATCATGGGAGATGTGGTGATAGG
>PAWH01000026.1 GCA_002714055.1 Candidatus Pelagibacterales bacterium
TAAGAATAAAATGAAAACTGAAGTTAAACGAGCATCCCATACCCACCATGTGCCCCAAGTAGGCTTGCCCCATATAGATCCTGTCACCAATGCAATTAATGTAAAACTTGCTCCTATTGGAGCACTTGACTTACATAATAGGTCTGCCAGCGGATGTCTCCAAACAAGAGAGAAAATACTCAACAAAACCATAGTAGAATAAATAAATAGAGACATCCATGCTGCGGGAACATGTATGTACATTATTCTAACAGTTTCACCCTGTTGATAATCAGGAGGCGAGTTATATAATGCAAACCAAAGACCTAATAGCAAAAATAATACCGTTGCACCTAATGACCAAGGGTATATTTTTTGAGATACTCGCCTAAATCGGCCTGGATTTGCTAAATAATTTATTATTCCTGTCATGATATTTGCCTAAATTTATTCCCAACCTAATCTTATTGCCTTAGAAGCTAGAAATGGAACAATCACCACACTAATAGGAAAAATTGCTGCCAAAGCATAAAGGTGTCCTACCCCCCCTAAACCACTAACTTCTGAAATTACAGCTCCAGATCCTAATATAAGTACTGGCAACATCAAAGGTAACACTACCATAGTAATTATTACTCCCCCTTTACCTACAGTACAAGAAAGCGCAGCAGGTACTGCCCCAATTAATGTAAGAGATGGAGTGCCTAAAAATAAAGCAATAACTAATATCCAGCAGTATTCTATATTTAGACCAATTATAATAGATAAAATAGGAGAAAGAATTACCAAAGGAAGACCATTAGTTAACCAATGTGACAAACACTTCGTTATTACTACAAATTCTAAAGATATTCCAGATAATACTAACTGCTCTAATGATCCATCCTCATAATCTGATCTAAAAAGCCTGTCTAATGAGAGCATTGAAGAAAACAATGCAGCCATCCATATTGCCCCACCTGAAATTTTTGCCAAAAGTACCGAATCTGAACCAAAACTCAGAGGAAACATTATAATTGCTAATAAATAAAAAAATAAAGCAGCCCCTGCATCACTGCCTCCAGAGAATATAGACTTCAAATCTCTTAAAATTAGTTTTAAAAATATATTCAAAAAATTTTCCTGTTTTTTATCTAGCCCAAAATAAGTGTTTTTGAATTAGAAATATTTATATCATCATGAGTAGAACAAATTATTGATCCTTCTGAATCAACATGATTTCGCATTATTTTCTTTAATTGTTCTCTATTAAACTCATCTAAAAAAGAAGATGGTTCATCTAATAACCAAACTTTAGCAGGACAAAACATCAGCCTGATTATGCTTAATCTTCTTTTTTCTCCTGCGGATAACCACGATACTGGAAAATCTAAGTATTGCTCAAATGACAATAGCTCTATAGCATTATTAACAATTTTACGCTCCACCCTCCAAATATCTGCATAAAAATTTAAATTATCTTTAACTGACATAACTGATTTTAATGCATTCAAATGGCCTAGCCACGCAACTATAGGGCCTTTTTTATATAAAAACGGGAAAGTTTTTTTTCCCCACCAAAGTATGCTACCAGAACTAATTGGTACAAACCCTACTAAACACCTTAAAAAAGTAGTTTTTCCTGAACCATTCTTTCCCTTAACAAAAATTGCCTCACCTTTGTTAAGCACAATACTAATATTCGAAGCAATTTCTCTACCACCTCTTTCAAAACTTAGTGCATTAGTCTCGATTAGTGGAATATTTGTCAATTTCGCCCCAAATTATCTATTCATAAGTTCTTTTGTCTTCAATTACGATTCCATCATTGGGAATAGTTCCGGCTGAAACTATTTCGACATCAGATCTTAATTTTAGTTCTGCCTTAATTATATCTTTTATTTTTTCAATAGTTTCAATTTCAGAAACATTGGATTCAACTATCATTTTAATTACATCTTCATGATTAACATTATTTATAACCAACCTCAATTTTGATATTGATTTTAATTCCTTTCCAATATTTGCTATCTGCTCAGGTCTAACAAACATACCTCTAACCTTAGTCGTTTGGTCAGCTCTCCCCATCCAGCCTTTAATTCTCATGGCCGTACGTCCACATTTACTTTTCTCTGTCATTACTGCAGAGAGATCACCTGTCGCAAAACGAAAAAGCGGATATTCTTCATTTAAAGTAGTTACAACTAGTTCTCCCACCTCCCCATCTGGAACAACTTGGTTTGTTCCAGGCTTTATTATCTCTACTATTACATCTTCATCACAAAACATGCCCTGCATATCCCAAGTTTCATATGCGACCAACCCTAAATCTGCAGTTCCATACGATTGCAAAACGTTACACCCTAATTCATTTAGCTTATTTCTTAGAGAAGGAGGACATGCCTCACCACCTACAAGACCTGTCTTTAAACTAGACACATCTAAATTCTTTTCCTTTCCCATTTCTAAAATAATTTTTAAGAATGAAGGCGTTCCTACATAACGATTAGGTTTTAGCTCACTTATGATACGAACTTGAAGTTCAGTATTTCCTGTGCCTCCTGGAATAACTCCAATTCCTAATTTACTAGCCGCTTGATCCATCATAAATCCTGCCGGTGTTAAATGGTAGGAAAAAGTATTGTACATTACATCACCTTTTTTAAAATTAGCTGCTTGCATTGCCCTAGACATTCTCCAAAAATCCCCTTCGCCTCCAGGTTCATAAATTGGTCCTGGAGATGCAAATAAGTGTCTAAAATTATTGGGATTTTTTGTAGTTAATCCTCCTAAGGGAGGATTTAGGGATTGAAATTTTGATAAGGATGATTTTTGCGTAATTGGAATATTATTTAAATCATTTCTTTTTTGTATTGAATCACTTTTTATACCCTCTAAAATTGATTTCCAACCTTCAGAATTAGATTTTGCAAGATCAATTATCTTTCTTAGCTTCTCAAACTGATATGAATCTCTTTCTTTCTCGCTTCTTAGTTCCATACTATCTTTAGATTTAATATCCATTTCATATCCCTACTATTTGACTCGTTAATAAAAAAAAGAATTAAAAAATTATTCAAAATATTGATTTTAAAAATTATCTCANAAAATAATTTAAAATCTATAATTTAATTATTTTCNTAAATATTATAAACAAAATTAAAAAAGTATAAAAAAACTATAAGATGCATAAAATAACTATATAGTTCTAGTTGGAATCATTAATCAAATTTCTCAAGACGTAATTTAAAATACCCCCATTTCTATAGTATTCNAACTCNTTATTAGTATCTATTCGACAAAGGACTTTTATATAGGATATCCCTTTTTCAGGGCATTCTATCTCTAATTCNANTTCACANCCAGGAGAAATAGTTTTTTCCAAATTTCTTAAGCTAAATTTTTCAATTCCTAATAAATCAAGTTTTTCGACTGTCTGTTTGTTCATAAATTCTACAGGTAAAACTCCCATACCTATCAAATTAGAACGATGTATTCTTTCAAAACTCTCTGCAAGTACTAATTTTACTCCTAATAAAAAAGTACCCTTAGCTGCCCAATCTCTAGAGGAACCCGTACCATACTCTTGTCCTGCAATTACAATCAGTGGGACTTTCTCTTTCATATATTGCATGGCCACATCATATATGGGCAAAATATTTTTATTAGATTTATCCTTTGTAAAACCTCCTTCAATTCCCGGAACCATATGGTTACGAATTCTAATATTTCCAAAGGTTCCTCTCGCCATAACTTCATGATTACCCCTTCTACTGCCATAAGAATTNAATTCTTNGACAGAAACTTGTCTATCAATTAAGTATTTTCCAGCTGGTGCCNTCTCTTTGATTGCTCCTGCAGGAGAAATATGATCTGTAGTAATAGAGNTACCCAATATAGCNAGACATCTTGCGTGGATTATATCTCTTAGTGGCTTTATTTCTTTATCCATATTTTCAAAATATGGGGGATATTTTACATAAGTAGAGGTTGAATCCCATTCATAAGTCAATCCTCCCTTAGAATTAATGTTTTTCCAATCTGAAGTACCCTCAAATACATTTTTATATCTATTCTCAAACATTTCTTTTTTTAAACATACATTTAAAACCTTATTTATTTCTGAGCTGCTTGGCCACACATCAGATAAAAATATAGGCTTTTTATCTTCATCAAAACCTAGAGGTTTNGTTATTATATCTTCACTTAAAGTCCCAAAAATAGCGTATGCAACTACCAAGGGAGGAGAAGCCAACCAATTTGCTTTTACAAAAGGATTTATTCTCCCCTCAAAATTTCTATTACCTGACAANACAGAACAAACAGATAAGTTTTTTTTCTGAATAGAATTTTGTATTTTTGCGTCCAACGGTCCCGAATTTCCTATACAAGTAGTACAACCATAACCAACTATATGAAAACCTAGTTTTTCTAGGGGCTCTATAAGACCAGCTAAAGCTAAGTAATCACTCACAACTTTACTGCCAGGTGCAAGTGATGTTTTAACCCAAGGCTTTTTTATTAATCCTAATTCTACAGATTTCTTGGCTAGCAAACCCGCTGCTACCATTACCGATGGATTTGACGTGTTTGTACAGGAAGTTATTGCAGCTATTGCAACATCTCCTTCAGAAATATCATTTTTATTTTTAGCTGTAAGGCTACTATTTATCAATTTCTTAGTAACATTATACACTGACTTTAGTGCCACTCTATCTTGTGGTCTAGTGGGACCAGACATGCTTGATTCAATATCTGCTAAGTTTAATTGCAATGTTTCTGTNAATACGGGATCTTTGTTATTAGATTCTCTCCACATTCCTTGNGCTTTTGCATAGGCTTTAACATGTTTATNTTNTCTGCCTGTAAATTCAAGATATTTACACGTNGCCTCATCTATAGGAAAAAAACCGCATGTTGCTCCGTATTCAGGAGCCATATTAGCAATGGTAGCTCTATCAGCAATTCCCAAATCATCCAATCCTGGACCATAAAACTCAACAAATTTACCTACCACTCCTTTTTTTCTTAGTAATTCTGTAATGGTTAATACTAAGTCAGTAGCAGTCACACCATCGTCCAAATTTCCATACAATCTAACACCAACAACTTTTGGAATTTTCATAGAAATAGACTGTCCCAACATTACTGCTTCTGCTTCTATNCCTCCTACTCCCCAACCTAAAACAGAAAGACCATTTACCATAGTAGTATGACTATCTGTTCCCACTAAAGTATCCGGATAAAGAATGTTTTNGGGGGNGTCGTCAGACAACCATATNACNTTTGACAAATNCTCTAGATTAACTTGATGACATATTCCTGTTCCAGGTGGAACNACTCTAAAATTTTTAAATGCTTGTTGTCCCCACCTCAAAAAAGAGTATCTTTCTTTATTTCTAGAGAATTCTATACGAACATTTTCATTAAAAGCTTCCTTAAACCCTGCTTTATCTACAGATACAGAATGATCAATGACTAAATCTACAGGCGTAATTGGGTTAATAGAAGCGGCATCAATTCCAAAATCTGATACTGCCTGTCTCATTGCAGCAAGGTCCACTAGAGCAGGAACTCCCGTAAAATCTTGCATTAATACTCTCGCAGGCTTGTAAAAAATATCTACTTTTCGGTGATCTTTTTTTATGGAATCTGCTAACGCAAAAATCTGATCTTTATCAACTACTTTGTCATCTAAATTTCTTAATAAATTCTCAAGGATTACTTTTATAGAATATGGTAANTAATCAAAATTGCCAAATAATTTACCTGCTTTCTTCAGAGAATAATACTCATATAACTTTTCATCCACTACTAAGGAGTCTATAAAACTACTTGCTGTAACCTCTGCCATATAAANACTCTCCTTTTATAGCCNTTAAGTANATAATTTANCCTTGAATTGTCTCTAATAATCNTCCATCTGAGGAAAACAAAGCAGCAAATACTCCTTCTTCCCCAGAATCAAGAGTAATACCANATTTTCCNGATGCCAAACCTTTNCCNTCGGGATCAAAACCTCTAATAAATCTTATTATAGTTCCATAGGGCTCATCTAAATTAGAAAACCCGCCTCCCCACCATAGTTCATCACTTTGNGCTTCTAAAGGCCTATCTTTTGCTAATCCCGCAGAAACNACCAAAACACTTCTNTCTTCATTATAAGCTAACCTTTTTAATGAGGAAATATATTTATAATGACCGTTTTTATTTACTAAAGCTTCTTGAATACTTACTGAAGCTCGAGATAAAGCTAATGCTCCATTTTTTGCTGCAGTTGTGAGAAGATTAGAAGATATTCCATAAGAAGATAAAATAGAATCTAGACCTCTACTGTACATCCATTCAACTAACTCTTTTGGGTTTGGAGATATATGAAGTTGTCTCGCTTTATCTAATAGTTCTTCAAACTGGCCCCTCAAAAAAACAACATCATCTATATCAGACGCATAATTTGATATAAAGNTGGANCTCAATAACAAAGCTTCATCTACCGCTTTTGCAGAAAAATTTTCTCNTTCATAAGATGGACCTAAAATGTTTCCAGTAAAGACAAGNCTGTCAAGCAACTTCTGTTTTTCAAGAATTTTACCGGCTAGCGCCTTTAAAGAACTAGCTCTTCCCTTAACTGCACCTATAACCCAAACTCTCTCATAGGGTCCCAAATTATGTAAACTTAAGTTTTGCATAAAATTTTCTAAATTAATTATTGTTTTAATAAATTTTTAATATCTACCTATTACATAAGTTTTCTGAACTAGATTTTCTGCAAATTTTCTTCTACTTTCTTTTTGGCATCAGACAAATCAATATTTTTTATTGCAACTAATTCTCTAAGAAAACGATTTAGAGCTAGTTCATAAAGTTGTCTTTCGCTATATGATTGTTCTGGATCATCTGCCCCCCTGTATAAATCTCTTAAAACTTCGGCTATAGACAACATATCTCCTTTATTAAGCTTATCCTTATAATCCTTTTCTCTTTTTGCCCACATCGTTCTTCTAATCTTTGTTTTTCCTCTTAGGGCTGTGAGTGCCGCTTTCATATCTGACTCATCTGAAATAGATCTCACTCCAAGTTCATCCGCTTTATTGATTGGAATTCTTAAAGTCATTTTTTCATATTCAAAATATACAACTATAAATTCTACTTCAGATTCAGAAAACACTTGTTTTTCAAAACCCAATGTTTTTCCTAACCCATGCTTTGGATAAATAATCCAATCTCCTTCAGAAAAGCTATCTGACACTGCATTCATTTTATTAACTCCTATTAATTTTTATAATATTAGCCATCAGATTTTCCTGGTTTATCTGAGTAATATTTATTGAACTTATCTTCAACTCCTTCAAAGTCTTCGGCATCACTAGGGGGTTTCCCTTTTCGGGTAATATTTGGCCATAAATTAGATTGTTTAGTATTGAGATCTAGCCATTTATCTGCTTCTTCATCAGAATCCGGCAAAATTGCCTCTGTAGGGCACTCGGGTTCACATACACCACAGTCTATACACTCATCAGGATGAATAACTAGCATATTTTCACCTTCATAAAAACAATCAACTGGACACACTTCCACACAATCCATAAATTTACATTTAATACAAGATTCTGTTACTACATAAGTCATAAGTTCTGCTCCTTAAAATTCATTAATTTAATAAATAATTTAATTGCTTAAAATTTTATTTTTTGCCTGCATTCTTTCTTTATCTTCTACATGTATCAAACCTGCAACCCTTCTTATCAACATATCTTCTGTCGGATCTAAAACACCATCTGCATAAGCTACTTGCCACAACATTTCAAGAATTTTTATTCTCTTTTCCAAAGCCCATGATTGCTTGATTACTTTTGTAAAACCATAAATTTGAGAACTTTCTTGAGACAATTTTTCTCCTTCACGAACAATTTCTATAGCTTTTTCTTCATTCATATCAAATTGTTTTTTAATCAATTTAATAATAATTTTTTTTTCTTCTTCATCATAGGATCCATCCATGGATGCCGCCTCACAAAGGAGAGCAGCACACGCCAAATTAATATCTTTTTCTGAATCTTGATTCTCTTCTTTTTTTGAAACAAACAAATCCTTAAAATTAAACAACATAATATAACCTCTGCTCAAAACTTTAATAGTGGTAAAAATCTAACAAATAAGGAAAATCTTTCTTAAACATATCAGAACGACGCTAATATAACACAAAATTTGCTTATAGTAAAAACAAGTTTAAACTATTCATCTTATATTTTTACNCAAAACATGAAAANGNGACAGTNATAATTTTCTATTACTGAGTCTTGTGTATTTACTAATTATTTTTGTATTTTCTAAGACATAGATATGAGAGTTATTGCTTTTTCTTACATATCCTAAGTACTTAAGGATAGATAACAGTTGATCGTATGTTACATTAAAACTTTCATTAATTTTTTTTATGGAAACCCCAATTACTCTGCATAATCTAACTATATATAGGCAATACTAAATAAATATTTTAAGTTAGTTAAATTATAAGTACCAATTCTTTACATTTAGGAGATACATATGGAACTCTACCCACCAATTGAACCAAATGATAGCGGATGGCTTAGAGTTGATAGGGACCACAAATTATATTGGGAAAAGTGTGGCAATTCTATAGGTATACCTGTTCTTATTTTACACGGTGGTCCCGGAGCAGGGGGAAATAAAGTACTGAGAAGATTTTTTAATCCTATTAAATTTAATATAATTATTTTCGATCAAAGAGGGGCAGGGAGGTCACTACCAAATGCCTCTATAAAAAACAATACTACACAGTACTTAATAGAAGACATTGAAATACTAAGAAAGTATTTAAACATAGAAAAATGGGTAATATTTGGAGGAAGTTGGGGTTCCTCATTGGCTTTAGCGTATGCTCAAAAATACAATAAAAATGTATTAAGCATGATTTTAAGGGGTATATTTTTATGTTCTAGAGAAGAGGTAGAATGGTTTTTATATAAAATGAAAATAATTTTTCCTGATTACTGGGATAATTTTGTATCCATTCTGAATAAAAAAGAGAAAAAAGATATACTCAAATCATATCACAGTAGACTTATTAACCCTGACCCTAAAATTCACTTAGAAGCAGCTATTGCGTGGGCACGATATGAGGCTAATTGTTCAACACTGCTTCCTAATGCATCTAAATCTATAAAATTCAGAGACACTAAAATGGCACTTAGTTTATCAAGGATTGAGGCACATTACTTTTTAAATAATTTGTTTCTAGAAAAAGATCAAATATTAAAAAATATACACAAAATTAGACATATTCCAGGTCTTATAATTCAAGGAAGATACGATGTAATTTGTCCACCGGAGAATGCATTTGCGCTACATAAGGAATGGGAAAATTCTCAACTTAAAATAGTGGAAAAAGCTGGACATAGCGCAATAGATAAAAATATTCAAGAAATGTTACTTAAAACAATGGTAGAATTAAAAGTGTAGTAATTTAAATATATGGAAATTTTATATGCAGCTTTTTATGAACACAAGTAAGGACTTAGTCCTTAAATATTTAGCAACATCAGACTTTAAAAAATATTTAGTAAAGTTTTCCCCTGAATTAAAAAATAATTTTGATAAAGATAGAAATAACTTTTCTGAATTTTGGGCTCTAAGCAATAAATATATTCTTAATTCCTCCCCTAAACTGAAAAGAAGCAAAAAAGAAATGAATACGGTCAATTCCATCAAGTCCTTTAGTGAAAATACAAAAAAAATGTTTTTGAGACAATATTCAAGTCATATATATAATATTCTTACAAACGATATGAATAGATTTATTAATCTAGACCAACTTGTATACGAGATTAATAATGTAGTTCCCAATATTTCTCCTACAAAAAAAGAAATAAGTATCGAAAATAAAAAAGTTTTAAAAGAGAAAGAAGGATTGGAAATAAGCCAAGCCTTAGTAATTTCCTCTATATTACAACTTAATAAAGAAGGAAATCATTTATGTCATGCACTAATGTTACCTAGCCAACTTGCAAAAGAGGCAGAAAAAGATTTCAAGAAAAATGGTAAAGTAGACTTTGGTTGTGCATCAATCGAAAAATTTGGTAAATATAATATTATAACCTTAAAAAACCCTAAACATCTTAACGCAGAAGATGAAGAAACTCTCCAACCCTTAGAAGCTGCAATAGATCTTGCTCTTATGGATGATGTGAGTGAAATTTGTGTATTAAGAGGAGGAATAGTTAATCATCCAAAATATGCAAACAAACGTATTTTTGGGTCCGGAATTAATTTGACTCATCTATATAACGGAAAAATTTCCTATCTTTGGTATATTAAAAGAGATATGGGTGCTGTAAACAAAGTATTTAGAGGAATTGCTCATGAAGAATTTTCTATAGATGACCCCTTTTTCCCTACAAGAGAAAAACCTTGGATAGCTACTCTTGATACCTTTGCTATTGGCGGCGGCTGTCAATACTTATTAGTTATGGACCATATAATTGCAGATAAAGATAGCTATATGACCCTTCCAGCAAGAAAAGAAGGTATTATTCCTGGAGTTGCTAATTTAAGACTCTGGCGATTTACTGATGATAGAATAGCCCGTCAGGCAATTCAAAATGGGCTTAGAATAGATTCTAATTCTAAGCAAGGCAGTTTTATATGCGATGAAGTTATTGATTCTAAGTTTATGGATAAAAAATTAATTGAAACAATAAATTCTTATATAAGTTCTGGAGTAGTAGGATCTTCCAGCAATCGCAGAGCCTTCAGGATAGGACAAGAACCTTTAGATGTTTTTCGTAAATATATGGCCACATATTGTCATGACCAAGCTTATTGNCANTTTAGTGATGCATTAATAAAAAATTTAGAAAACTACTGGAATGCAGCAGAAAAAAAATTATATTAACTCAANTAAAAATTATCAATGTCAGATTTACTAAATAAATGGATAGATGAAGCCAAAAATATAATAATCTTCACAGGNGCAGGCATTAGTACTGAATCAGGAATTCCTGACTTTAGAAGCCCCGGTGGATTATGGTCAAGAATGAANCCAATAATGTTTCAAGATTTTTTATCTTCTGAAAAAACTCGAATAGAATCCTGGAGCAGAAAATTTGATAGTGAAAATGATATTAGCTTTGCNAAACCTAATGANGGACATAAANCTATAGCCAAATTGNTCAATACAGGGAAAGCAAGTTATGTGATTACTCAAAACATAGATAACTTACATCAAGATTCAGGTATACCTGAAGACAAGATAATAGAATTACATGGNAATAGTAGCTATGCGATTTGTTTAGAATGCAAACAGAGATATGAACTAAAATCTATAAAATTAGAATTTGAATCAAAACCTATTGATTNTAGAGTATCTCCTACCTGTAAAAAATGCGAAGGAATAATAAAATCTGCTACAATTTCATTTGGGCAACCAATGCCTACAAAAGAAATGAAAGATGCTGAAACAGCTACTCTTTCTTGTGATTTATTTATTGCAATTGGCAGTTCTCTTAAAGTCTATCCCGCCGCCAGTTTNCCAATTATTGCACGCAACAATGGAGCTAAATTGNTAATTATTAATAGAGAACCAACAGAACTTGATCAAATTGCAAGTTTAGTAATAAATGAAGAAATAGGCTTAACTTTAAAATCTGTTATATAAAATAAATTCTTTAAACAGATTAAATTTTTTCTATTAAATCTGCAGCTTTCTCTCCTACCATTATACAAGCAGCATTGGTATTACCAGAAATAATTTTTGGGAAAATAGAAGCGTCAGCTATTCGCAAATTCTCTATTCCATGCACTTTAAGTTTATCATTTACTACTGCATTAGGTCCTGGACCCATTTTACAAGTACAT